>SLJK01000133.1 GCA_007135125.1 Syntrophomonadaceae bacterium
GGGGACGAGGAAAAAGACATGATGGGCGGCAGCACCAAGCCTTGTGGCAAGCTCTGTAATATTTTCAAATTCATGGTAATTTTGCTCCACGATTGTAGTATGCACCTGAAAAGGAAGCCCCGCGCCCCTGCAAGCTTCCATCCCCCTTACAGCATCATCAAAAGCACCCGGCACCTGGCGAAATTGGTCATGAAGGGCAGCTTCAGCACTGTCCAGGCTAATGCCCATGCAGGCAGCCCCTGACTCTTTTAAACGCCGCGCTAATGCAGGTGTGATGGTTGTTCCCGTAGTACCGAAAACGGGACGCAAACCAAGATCACTGGCACAGGAAGTCAGTTCGAAAATATCTTCACGCAGCAGGGGTTCTCCGCCACTTAGTATAAGCAATTTAAACCCTGCCCGGGCAATTTCACCTAGCAGCTTCTTCCCTTCCTCCGTGGAGAGCTCGTTTTCTCTTTTGACCCCCGCATCCCGGTAGCAATGTTTGCATTTTAAATGGCATTCCCAGGTAGTATTCCAGGATATAATCACTTAGTCCCTTCCACCTTCTTCCCTTAACCAACGGGCAGCATCTTTAGCATGGTAGGTGATGATGATATCCGCACCGGCACGTTTCATGGAAAGAAGTTCCTCTAAAACCACGTTTTTCTCATCCAGCCAGCCGTTTGCGGCAGCAGCCTTGACCATCGAGTACTCACCGCTTACATTGTAAGCTGCGACAGGACAGGTAGTGGTTTCTTTCACGGCACGGATTACATCCAGGTAGGAAAGGGCAGGTTTTACCATTACAATATCAGCACCCTCGTCAATATCCAGGAGGACTTCCTTTAGGGCCTCCCGTATATTGGCCGGGTCCATCTGGTAAGAACGGCGATCGCTAAACTGTGGGGCAGAGCCTGCCGCTTCCCGGAAAGGCCCGTAAAACGCGGAAGAATACTTAACGGCATAGGATAGAATGCCCACCCGGGAATAACCTGCATCATCCAGGGCATCGCGGATAGCAGCTACCCGTCCATCCATCATATCAGAGGGAGCAACCAGGTCAGCTCCGGCAGCCGCATGGGAAAGGGCAGTTTTGCAGAGAAGCTCCAGGGTCTGGTCGTTTAAAATCTCTTCACCCCTGACAATCCCGCAGTGTCCGTGATCCGTATATTCACAGAGGCAAACATCCGTAACCACCACCATATGGGGATAATTGTCCTTGAGGGATTTGACTGCACGCTGCACCGCCTCTTCCGGGTCATAAGCAGAAGAACCGGAAGCGCTCTTGGCTGCCGGAATACCAAAGAGAATAACAGCAGGAATTCCCAGCCTGTCAACCTCCTCCGCTTCTTTCATAAGATTGTCCACAGAAAACTGGTAAATACCGGGCATGGAAGGTACGGCTTTTTTTAGGCCTGTGCCATTGGTTACAAATAATGGATAGATGAAGTCCGCAACATCCAGTCTAAACTCCTGCACCATCTGCCTCAGGCTTTCTGTTTTTCGCAGGCGCCTGGGCCTTTGCCGGGGAAACCCCATTTTTGCTACCCCCTTCTCCCTGTTTTATTTCTTCAGCGGTAAGATAACAGGCCGGATCCGACTCCCAAAAGTCACCGGTAGCGGCTTCGGCACGAGCCCGGAAGTTTCCGTTGCAGATATTAAGCCACCTGCAGCTCGCACAGCGGCCCTTGAGAAGCGGTTTTCTGTCTTTCAGGCCTGCCAGTATGGGGTGGGAAAGATCTGTCCAGATCTCCCGAAACTTTCGTTCCCGGACGTTGCCAAAGGTATGGTTTTGGGTGAACTGGTCAGGATGGACATAGCCGAAGCTGTCAACCTGCCCAAATGCCATCCCAGTGCGGTTACCCCCGTTGACCTGTAAAAGCTCCATAATCTTTTGAGCCCGCTTCTGATTTCTTTGTTCGAAATAGAGGTATATATAAGGAGCGTCGGCGTGGTTGTCTACCATCAAAATTTCCCTTTCTTTCCCCCGGCATCGCAAATCAAGGGTCCGCTCAATTATCAGCTCCATGGCTTCCCGAGATTCTTCTTTCGTAATATCCTCGTACATCATTTCAGAGGCGCGCCCCGCATAGACCAGGTGATAAAAACAGATCCGGGGTATATTTTCTTCCTCTGCAAAATCAAAGATGTCATTTAAATCTTTAAAATTGTGACGAGTGATGGTAAAACGCAACCCCACTTTCTGCTCCATGTCCAGGCAGTTACGGATACCTTTAAGTGCTTCCTCAAAAGCCCCTTTCTTTTGGCGAAAATGATCATTATTATCAGCAATACCATCAAGGCTGACACCCACGTAACCGACACCGGTCTTTTTTATTTGCCGGGCTGTAGCCTTATCGATCAGGGTTCCGTTAGTGGATATTGTTGCCCTGATTCCCTTATCCACAGTGTAGCCGGCCAGGTCGAAAAAATCCCGGCGAAGCAGAGGTTCCCCACCGGAAAAAAGAAGTACAGGAACATTGAAGTCAGCCAGGTCATCAATAAACCTCATGGCTTCTACCGTGCTCAGTTCACCCTTATATTTTTTATTTTCCGAATCCATATAACAGTGCAGACAGTTCAAGTTGCAGCTTCTAGTACAGTTCCAGACCACAACGGGGCCCCAATCGTTAGAAGCTCCGTGACAACTTCCGCGGGCATCTAAACTGTAGCGAAGTCTGTCACCAAAATAATCAGATCCCCATAAAAGTTTGGTTACACTTATCACTGTTATCCGCCCCCATTTCTACGCTTCAACAGCAAATTCCTGTATACGTTGGAGTAAGCCCCAAAAAACATTATCTGTCCTTAACACAAATCTTCTAATAAAACCATAACACAGGGTTAACACCCTTGCAACTGCATCACTTGGGATAAATTAAGATTTTACTTTGCGAATAACTCACGGAAGAAAAACTACCACTAAAAACGTTGCCCCACCTACTTTCACACTAAAGCCCGCCACAGCAGAAACACCCCTTTCTGCCGGGACCCAAAAGATGCTTCACTTGGGGGGCCTTCTCAGTAGAAGATCCGCCTATTAATTCCAATCTTGACTTCTACTTAGTCTACCAGAAAATGCAAAAGAACTTTTCCACCTACATAAGAACCTGCCAAAACAAAAATGCCAAAAATCCAGCCATGAAGAGAGAAAGACGGTATGGCGCTAAAAAAGGCGCCAATATTGCAACCCAGGGCTATTCTCGCTCCAAATCCCATCATAACTCCTCCGATAAGCGCGGCATAAAAAAACCGGCCTGAACGCCATTTTCTTATTCTAAATTCACCAGCCAAAAGAGCAGCGAGAAAAGACCCCATGATAATTGCCATAAAGTGGTATATAAGGGGTAAAGTAAAAAAAGGAACAGACGCATCTGGAAAAATACAAATACAGTGCCAATCATCCAAAAATAGCTTTTCATTGAAGAAATACCAGTTATGAGGGACTGTCCCCAGCAGTTCGCTCGCCCAGGCCGCAAAATAAGTCATACCCGTTGTTACGCCCCAGGGAGCACCCCACAAAGCGAAGAAAAAAATATTTAGTAAACCCAGGCTTACACCACCGATAACATACGGCCAAGGTTTTTTCAAAAGCGAATTATATAAACTGCTTTTTTCACTATCTGTTATTATGCCCGAAAACATTTTCCCAAGGTCTTCCAGGAAAAAAACGGCTTTTAAACGAAAAGGGCTTTTCCAGTTAATTTCATAGGCATAAGCAAGAAATATCAGCCCCAACAGCAACAGGAATTGTATCACAACAGCCCCGCTCCAACCCAAAAGATGAGGCAAATAAATTGCCGGAGATGCTTCGATAAAATTGTCATACCACCAACCCATCTGCCAGGCACCGACTCCCGAACCTACCAGAAATCCCAGCAGTGCTACCCACTGCATAAGGTACCCTTCTCCACTACGCATAAGGACCCCTGAAGCACAACCGCCAGCGACAACCATCCCAACTCCAAATAAAAAAGCACCTACCCCCGTAAACAACCCAACCGGCCGTACTTTAGCAAAGGTTTCCAAAAAAGATAAACCGGGCATAAGGGTTTCAATTACAAGAAAGCCAATGGTAGAAACTATCAAACCTATCAAAACAGCCCTGGTAAGCCTGGTATTTCTAATCAAGAAAATATCTCTGAATGCCGAGGCAAAACAGAACCTGGAACGCTGAAGCACGAAACCAAAAAACAATCCAAAAAACCAGGGGTAAAATGCACCGGGAAGATAAAATCCAAACAGGAAAAGAATAACAACATTAATTACTAATATAATCAAAGCTAATTTGTGCTGCCAAAATGCGTTAAATACCAAGAAACCCGTTGGTTTTTTGCGAATATTTGCCACACCCTTCAAAGGACATCAACCTTTTATAGGATCCAATTATTATCATAAAAAATTTGAAGCGAACTTTAAACTATTATATAGGGATAATCTTTATTAAGCAATTTATTATTCCAGCCGATAGAGGAAACATGGTAAATGATATGTGAAAAAAATGAAGGTTCCCCGTTCTTTACCAACCGTGCTGAAAGTGTTATAATACTTTAAAATATTGTTGGAGGAACACCATGAATCTCAGCCATTTGGAGTCGTTTTGCCAGGTTATCAAAAACGGTGGCATAACCAGCGCAGCCCAGGAGCTGCATATCAGCCAGCCTGCCCTAAGCCTGCAGATTAAAGAACTGGAAAAAACTCTGCAGACCAATCTGCTAAATAGGGGCAATAGAGGTGTTACACCTACTAAAACGGGGCAAATACTGTTTGACTATGGCACAAAAATATTAAACTTGGCCGATAACATGCAAAAAGAAATTGATAAGCAAAAAGATGACTCCCTTGAAGAACTGGTTGTAGGGGCATCCTGCACCATGGGAAATTATGCCCTTCCCTGCAGTGTTTATATTTTTAAAGAAACCTTTTTCGAGCACACAATCCAACTAGACATTTCCAGTACCAAAAACGTCCTGGAAAAACTTGCCAGTGGCGAAATTAAAGTTGGTGTCATTGAGGGCCCCCTAAGCAACTCTTTACAAGAAATCATTAATGAAGGGGTACTAAGCCACAAAAAAATTGCCCAGGATGAACTGGTTATAATTGCTCCTTACGATGAAACATGGAAAGAAATAAACGAGATACCTCCTGAAGAACTGCCACAATTAAACCTTATACTTAGAGAAAAAGGATGTGGCATACGGGAAACAGTAGAAGACACTCTTACCAACCACGGCATTGATATGGGCGAGCTCAATATTCTCCTGGAACTTAACAGCAGTAACGCTATTATCTCCTCGGTGGCCGCAGGTAAAGGCATCTCAATCCTACCCAAAATGTCTTTGCGTAAAGAGTTGCGCCACCGAACCCTAAAAGCAATCAATTTAAAGGGTATAACATTTACACACCATATTCATCTGCTCCATACTTTAACTTACCCGAAAGATTCTCTTTCCTCCACTTTTATCGACTTTTTAAGCTCCCCGGCCAGGGGTTTTTGTTAATCCGGAGCAATACCCATTATTTCTCAGGTACTGACTTCTCAATCTCGATCTGCCAGACACCCTCTTCTACCTCTACAATTTTACATTGATATCCGTACTTGCCTTCAAAATGGCCTGTAACACTCTGAATAGAGCAGCTGTGGTCCGTTTCCAAGACGAGTTTTTCTCCTGCTTTAAGTTTCTTGAGTTTTTTTTCCGCCTTTATAATAGGGATAGGGCACATCTCTCCCAGTGCATCAATAAAATGTTCCATCGTGTAAATAAACCCCCGGTTTAAAAATAATATTTTTTCTTTTTGTGCTTTCTAAGAAATAATACTACATGACACACGATTTCTCCTGTAAGAAAAAACAAATTATACTTTTCAAAAAGATTGCGATTTTCGGGTAGCTGTCACATTTATCAAGAATCTTTTTAGAGGAGTCCCCGTCGCCTTTTTCAAAATTTTCGTGTTACAATGTGTTTACCTGAGATGGTTCCGTGTATAAAAACAACTACTTTGGTCAACGACAAACAAAGGTGGTATTTACATGGCCATGAATCGAAGAGGTTTTATAAAAAATACCACCCTCGCCGGTGGTGCGGGCCTGCTTGGCCTCAGCGGCTTAACATTAATGCTCAATGGATGTGCGCCGAAAGAGGAAGAACAAGATGTTGGGCTGGAAAATTTTCCGGCTTATGCCAGGTTAGAAGAAAAAGGTGAGCTTACAAAAAGAATTGAACAGGCCTATGCGGTAATGGAAGCATGCTCACTCTGCCCTCGCCAATGTGGTGTAAACCGGCGCAAGGGGGAAATAGGTTTCTGCCAGTCCCCGGAAAAGGCCATGGTTTTCAGCTACAACCCTCATTATGGAGAAGAACGCCCACTAGTAGGAAGTAACGGCTCAGGGACCATTTTCTTTTCTAACTGCAATCTTCGTTGCGTCTTCTGTCAGAACTATCCCATAGCTCATGAAGGCAAAGGCCATGAAATCAGTGATGAAAAATTGGCAGAGATAATGCTCAATCTACAGGATCGAGGTTGTCACAACATCAACCTCGTTACACCAACACATGTCATGCCCAATATACTAAATGCTACCCGCCTTGCTCTGCAGAAAGGCTTAACCCTGCCCCTTTGTTACAACACCAGCGGTTATGAAAGCGTCGAAAAAATAAGTCTGTTGGATGGGATTATCGATATCTACCTGCCGGACCTGAAATTCATGGAAGGCGAGGAGGCAGAACGTTATAATGAGGCTGAAGCTTTTGACTACCCGGAAATGGCCCAGGAAGCAATTATTGAGATGCACCGCCAGGCTGGGGATCTATCCACCGATAAACACGGAGTTGCCCTGCGCGGACTTATGGTACGTCATCTGGTCATGCCTAACCGTGTGGCTGGCACCAGGGAATTTGTCAAATGGGTAGCCGGAAATCTTTCCCCGGACACATACGTAAACATCATGGCCCAGTACCGAGTTGAGCATAAAGCTTTTGAATACGAGCACATTAACCGTGCCATCACCCCCGAAGAGTTTATTGAAGCAATAGAATGGGCCAAGGAAGAAGGATTAACCAACCTCGACGGAAGATCCCTGGAACAGTACGAAAGACTTCGCCACCAACTCAACCAAAGATAAATTGCGGCAGTTTCATTTCTAACTCAAGCCCACTTACCAGGTATCTCGGTGCTGCAATTATTGCACCTACCGTTTTCCATAAATATCCCCTCTATTACAAACCCCACTCTTTCAACAACCATCTTGCCACAGCCGGGGCAAAACGTGTTCTCCGCCTCATGATCTGTCACCCTTGCTATATAGACAAATTTGAGACCCGCCTCCTGGGCGACATGACGAGCCTCATCAAGGGTGGAAACGGGAGTCCGCGGCAAATCAGAAAGCTTATATAAGGGGTAGAAACGAGCAAAATGGAGTGGCACGTCTGCACCCAACTCAGTTACTATCCATTTGCACATGTCACCGATCTTTTCCATATCATCATTTAAGGTAGGAATAAGGATATTGGTAATTTCAATATGCACGCCTTTGTCTCTCAATAATCTTAGCGTGTTTAGCACAGGCCCCAGTTCTCCGCCCACCACATCCCGGTAAAAAACTTCATCGAAACTTTTTAAGTCAACATTTACAGCATCGATCTTCTCAATTATTTCCTGCAGCGGTTCGCTTCTTATGTAGCCAGCAGTGTGTACCAGGTTTAAGAACCCTGCTTCCCTGGCTAGGTGAGCTACCTCTGCCATGTACTCATAGAAGATTACCGGTTCACCAAAAGCAAAGCTCACAGATCGCACATTAGAATCTCTTGCATGTTTTATTACCCTCTCAGGGGGCACATCATGGGCATAAACATTTTCCGGGTATTCCAAGGCCATGTCCCAGACTTCACAAAATTTGCATTCCAGGTTACATCCTGCCGTGGAAACAGACAGGGCTCGGCTGCCCGGCAGCACATGGAAAAAAGGTTTTCGCTCAATAGGATCTTCCTGCAGCAAAGCCGGATTACCATAGGCTAGGGTATAGCCCTGTCCTTCCCGGTTTTCACGGACCCTGCAGGACGCTCTTTCTCCCTCTGCTAATATACACCGCTTGGGGCAAAGTTCACAGCGGATCTGTCCCTGATCAAGTTCAGTAAACCACGGCGACCTTACAGGATGAATCAGGCCTTTTCGTGGCCCCACCGGTGCTCGCTGCTCATTTTGGCCATCACCTACCGGAACACAACCCAAGAGATTATTTAGGTAAAAAAAACAAATACCGGCGCCCGCACTCCTTAACAGCTCTCGCCTGCTTAACCTACCACCAAGTATATTCTTTTTAAACATAAGTCGCCTTCCCCCTTGCAATCAAAATTACTAAAGAGGCTAAAACGCTGACAATTCCGACCAGGAAGAAACACGCTACAATGCCTAAGATAGGAGCCACCACTGTGCTGGCAAGCATTGCCCCTATACAGGCTCCGAATAACTCTACACCATAAACGGTGCCCGCAGATTTATCGGGACGTCTGCTCCATGCCATATAGCAGGCTGCAGTCAGCGGAAAATCCACTCCATTTATTAATCCTGCCATAAAAGTTAGTATAGAAAAGAAAACAAAAATAATTGCAGGAGATTGAACCGCAGCAGCTTGAGGAAGCACAAGAGCACTAGCAACAGCCAACAGCGCCATTAATAGTTGAACACCGGCAAGAGTGAGCATCTCCGCTTTGTTAATCACATAGCGGTGCGTAAAAAAAGCGCCTAAAGCTAACCCGCCCATAAACATGGCCGTGATTAGGCCTACAGTTTCATAAACGAAACCGTATATACTTTGAAAGGAAAAAAGCAGTGCGATCAGCATAGTCATTGTGGAAAGACCGGTTGTAAACACGGTAAAAAGAACTGCAAAATAAGAAACTGTTTTTGAGGCCACTGTTTTCTTTGACGCCGACCGCAACCCCAAAACAACCAGCAGGGGTAGGCAGCCCAGTGGCAAAATCCACCAATATTCAACATTTAATAGTTGTTTCAATGAGAAAGGGTGTTTCTCCCTGGTCAACTCCTCCCAAAACATTAAAGTATAATAGTACCCTATAGGCTTCAAATCAGAATTTATAAAGCGGTCCTGCCTTACAGGAGGTAGTTCGAATTCCGTCTCTTCCTGTTCCGTCACGGTGCCAGGAGCAGGTGGAACAGCGCCAGGACCTTTTAAGTGGGCATCTCGGCTGCGACCATGATTACGGACCATCCAGTTTACTCTCTGCAGTTGGGTTTCTTCCAGCAACGTATGATAGCGCTCAGGTGAAAAACTTTCGTGCTCAATGTCCCTTTCTCGGTAGCGCTCTTGGATAAATGCTGCATCAATTGAGATCTGTTCGTGGGTATCGCTGGCAATATAAAACATGAAACGTTCACCTGCCGGCAGCACACGTTCAAAAACACTATTAAGAGTGTGATAAATAGTGGCATTACGATTGGCTATAGCAGTACCCCGTAAGTCTGGGGTGGAAGTGACCCCTGTAACAAATACTCCCTCCTCTTCCAAAAGAGCCTTTGCTTCGCTGAAAAATTCCTCCGTATAATAACGGTTTAGATCTGCAGTGAAGGGATCGGGGTTATCCACTATTATTATGTCATACTTTTCCTGCGCTAATTTAATAAAAAGCCTGCCATCTTCATGTAGCAGCCTCACCCTGGGATCATTAAGCGCCTCCAGTGTCCGTGGAGAAACATATGGACGTGCTGCTTCTGTTAAAATTTCGTCCAGCTCAACATAGTCAACTCTTTTCACCGCGTGCTTTAGTATTTCACTAAGCGTTCCCCGAAGGCCACCGCCTATCAACAAAACCCGTTCAGGACTAGCATGCTGGACCATTGCCAGGTGAGCAAATTCTACTGCTTCCTGCTCTTCCAGGCCGGGAATCTTTGTTTCTGGCCCTGCTGTGCTAAAAATGAGATGCCCGCTCTGAAAAAAGCTGTACTGGTCTTCGCGCTTCGATACTGAAATAGCCCCGTACTTTGAGTGGTGTGTTTCGATAAGCTGATGCTGGGGAGCAAAATTTTTCCACTGAACCTGGTAGGACCAATCATCCACATATTCCAGGATAGGAAAAATATAAATGATAAACGCCAGCACTAAGCCCGCCCCCATTAGAGATGATTTGACCGGGATAGGGTTCGGAGCTATCTCGACTTTCTTGCTCACCAGTAGAACAGCGAGAAGCAGCAATGTCCCCGCACTAACCGCAGATTGGAGTGGAGTGAGATAGTGCACCATGAAAAAGGTAAAAAGAATCCCACCAAGCATATTGCCTGCTGCCTCGCTGATATAGGTTTTTTCTGCACCAGAAGTGTTTTCGGCCAGGTTTCTTTCCCGCCATGCCTTCGACAGCAATACAAACTGGATACCGAGTAACAAGCATGCTGGCGCCATCAGCAGAAAACAAGAAAAAATCATATCCAACAAGGAAAGATAAGCCCCTGGAAGAATATCAAAGAATCCACGCAGGCTTCGTGCCAACAAAATTGTGGCCGGCAATATCAACAACAATGCTACTGTGCTGGAGATTAAAAGAAACAGGGTTCGGTTAACCCGTTCAACCAGGTAGGCACCAAAATAGCTGCCTACGCCAACCCAAACCAACCAAGCTGCCAAAATAAGCCCAAGGGAAAGCTCATTACCGTGAAAAACCGTTATAAATTCCCGTAAAAACAATACCTGGCTGATCTGAGAAACAAGGCCTAAGGTAAGCACTGTAAGAAGGTAAGATGATAGCTTCCGTCTCATTCTCGCCTTTTTCTCCTTCTCAACCTCTTTGCTCGAGCTTAATACAATAAAACCGACCAATCGCTAATTGATCACATATCATTTTCAAATTATATTGTTTAATTTCTCTAAACATTCTCAATTTCCTTCTCAAGCAACCGCCCTTTTCTCTTGTGTAATCCAATAAAAATACGGAAGCCGATGATATTTGCAACCATCGGCTTCCGTATGGTGGGCGGAGAGGGTTTTGAACCCACGACCCCCTGCGTGTAAGGCAGGTGCTCTCCCGCTGAGCTATCCGCCCTTATGATGGTGACCCCTAGGGGATTCGAACCCCTGTTGCCAGCTTGAAAGGCTGGTGTCCTAACCGATTAGACGAAGGGGCCACGCGAGCTGGTGGGCCCACTAGGATTTGAACCTAGAACCGACCGGTTATGAGCCGGTTGCTCTGCCAGTTGAGCTATGGGCCCAAAGTTGGCTCCCCAGGCAGGATTCGAACCTGCAACCTACCGGTTAACAGCCGGTCGCTCTACCGTTGAGCTACTGAGGACTACCCTCGAATTAATATTATAACGGATCATGTAAATAGAGTCAAGCAAATCGGGAATGGGAGGTGTTTTTTTCGGTGACTTTTTTTCGGTGAAATAACTTTGCAGCAAATGGGAACTTTTGCTTTAACACATATTGCAGCAGTAAAGTGTCCTCTACCTAAAACGTTTAATAACCAGCCGCAGGCAAGTTTAATCCAGATAATCTTTCAGGCGCTTGCTGCGCATGGGATGCCTCAGCTTACGCAATGCTTTGGCCTCTATTTGCCTTATGCGCTCCCTGGTAACCCCAAAAACATGGCCTACTTCTTCCAGAGTACGAGTGCGACCGTCGTCCAAACCGAAACGCAGACGCAAAACTTTTTGTTCCCGAGGGGTAAGAGTATCCAGCACATCTTCCAGCTGCTCGCGAAGCAGCTCAAAAGCTGCAGCATCAGCCGGCGCCTGAACTTCCTGATCCTCAATAAAATCTCCCAGGTGGCTGTCATCTTCTTCACCGATAGGGGTCTCCAGGGAAACAGGTTCCTGGGCAATCTTCAGGATCTCTCTGACCCTGTCCACGCTTATATCCATCTCGAAGGCAATCTCTTCGGGGGTGGGCTCGCGACCAAACTCCTGCACCAGGGAGCGGGAAACACGGACAAGCTTGTTGATAGTTTCTACCATATGCACAGGTATACGGATGGTGCGCGCCTGATCAGCGATAGCCCTGGTAATAGCCTGCCTGATCCACCAGGTAGCATAAGTGCTGAATTTGTATCCTTTGCGGTAATCAAACTTTTCCACCGCTTTAATAAGCCCCAGATTTCCTTCCTGAATAAGATCCAGAAAAAGCATTCCTCTGCCCACGTATTTCTTGGCAATACTGACCACAAGTCGCAAATTAGCTTCAGCAAGACGTCTTTTCGCCTCTTCGTTACCATCCTCCATCTTCTGAGCCAGTTCTATTTCTTCTTCCGGAGTAAGAAGAGGTATTTTACCGATTTCCTTAAGGTACATCCGTACAGGATCGTTTACGCTGATTCCTTCTGGAATTAGCTGCTCCAAGTCACCTTCAGGTATATTTTTCAAAGCTTCTTCTTCCATAGGATCTATTTCGGCTGTCTCTTCCACCACATCAACACCCTGGCGAGAAAGTTCTTCATAAAATTCATCAATGGCTTCCGTGGTCAGATTGAAATCTCCCAGCGCCTCGATTATTTCTTTATAAGATATGGTGCCCCGCTTTTTCCCTTTCTCCAGCAGGGAATTTTGTACTTCGCGAAGAGATGCCTTCTTTTCCACTTCTCTAACCATGCAGATCCTCTCCTTCTCCAGAGCGATAAAGCTCCTCTTCCCACTTCTTCAAAATCTGTATCCTTTTCAAAGCAGCGCTGATGTCCTCTTTAGCTGCTCCATTTTTTATAGACCTTATTAGGCTTTTTCTTTCCTCTGACCAGTGCAAAGCCTTCATTTTCTTGAGGCAGCTGCGTATGGTTTTAAGAACTTTAGCCTCCTCTTCCTGGAAAGCAGGAATGGCCATATCCATAATAACCTTGTGCATCTGCGGTTCAGGAAAAAAACTAATTAATTCAGCTGTTTCTAACTCTTTTCCCTCCCGGTGAATCTGATATAAGCAATCCGCAACCTGCCGGTAGATCTCCGAGGTAAAATCAGCTGGGCCAATATGCCTCCACACTTCTTCAGCATGCTGGGGATACTGCAAAATCCCGGAAAGCAGCTCTTGCTCCACTTGTTCCTTAGGAGAAATCCCAGCACTCTTTTTTTCCTGAGGAAAAGCTTTCTTCTCTTTTAGATAACTTTCTTCTATATTTTTCTCCAAATCCCCCCGCAATACCTCTAGGGAAACATTAATTTCTGCGGCAATTTTTTTCAAATACTCTTCTCTTTCCAGAGGTTCTTCTATCCGAGCAAGGATTTTACGGGCTTCTTTCCAGTAAGTCACACGCCCTTCTTCTTTTTGCAGATCCAGGTCTTTTTTTATGGTATAAAGCTGATAGTCCACAACAGATCTTGCTTTATTCAGTATAGCTTCCCTAAACGCTTTCTCTCCATTTTCTACTACGTAATCCGCTGGATCCATGCCTGAAGGCAGTTCTGATACCTGCAGGGCACATCCTTCTTTTCTCAGAAGCTCGAGGCTTCTAAGAGCTGCTTTCTGCCCCCCCGCGTCAGCATCAAAAACCAGGTAAATCTTCTCGACTCTTCCCCTTATATAAGAAACCTGATCTGCTGTGAGAGAAGTTCCCAGTGGAGCAACGGTATTTTGGATACCTGCCTGGTGCAGGAGCAGAACGTCCATATATCCTTCTACCAGTACCACCTCTTTTTCCCTCCTGATCTGGGGAAGAGCTCTATTCAAACCATAGAGTATTTTCCGCTTATTAAAAACTGGTGTTTCCGGTGAATTAAGATATTTTGGTTCGGTATCTCCCAGACTCCGCCCCCCGAAACCGACAACCCGACCCTGGGTATCCAGTATGGGAAAGATAATGCGCCCGCGGAAGTAATCATAATACCGCCCAGGTGTTTTTTGCCCTAACAGCCCAACTTTTACAGCCATATCAAGATCAAATCCCCTACCACGCAGCTCTCCTGTCAATCCGTCCCATCTGTCGCGGGCAAAACCCAAGCCAAACTCCTCTATGCTTTCTTTCACCAGCCCTCTTTTATGAAGATACGCCAACGCCTCTTTGCCTTCAATGTTTTTCCAAAGCACAGCTTGAAAATATTCTTGAGCTGCCAGGTTTATCTGAAAAAAAAGCTCACGGGTGCGTGCTTCTTTTTTTTCCTTCGGAGTTGCAGGCTGGGGATCTATATTCAACCCCGCTTTGCGTCCCAAAAGACGCACTGCTTCTGGAAAGGTTATGTTCTCTATCTGCATAATGAAACTGAAGATATTTCCTCCGCTCTGGCAACCAAAACAGTGGAAAATTTGTTTTTCTGGAGAAACGGTAAACGACGGTGTTTTCTCGGAATGGAAAGGACAGAGCCCCACATAATTTCTTCCTGTTTTCTTAAGATCTATATAGGAAGAAATCACTTCCAAGATATCAAATTTATTCCTGACTTCCTCGATTATATTATCCGTTATATATGACATCTATATATGACATCCTTCTTCTCCTGGATTCATGCGAAGTGTAAAAAACCTCATCCCGAAAAGAGACGAGGTATAATGCTTTAATTACTAAGCCGTCGAATAATTACTGCGCTGAACCCAAAGCCTCGTTCCAGAAAGCCTCCTTTTTCCTAAGCTTTTACATGTTCTATAAGAAGAAAAGAGATTCCTGCTTGCCAGGGAAAAAATAATGATTCATTTTTTATATACTTTAAATTATTAATAATGATGACATTTGCAAACACCGTACTATCCTTTCCAAGGCCCGGGAATAAATAGTTCCTTATAAAGAGCAATAATATAATTATCTGTCATGCCAGCAATATAGTCACTAATGGCACGTTCCAGACCATATTTCTCCTTCAGTAGTTTAATATCATGTGGCAACCCCTCCGGTGTTGTTTCCCAGAATTGGTAAAGGTGTTTTATTATAAACATTGCCTTCTGCTCTTCTTTCTTGGCTGCAGAACCTACATATACATTGTCAAAGAGAAATTCCCGCAGTTTGTCCATAACCTCAGCAAGAACGGGGCTCACTGAAATAGCAGGTTTGTTCCAGCTATTCTCTATAAGATCGCGTACCATGGTATTAAGTCTTTCAGAACCGGTATTGCCCAGAAAGCTAATCTCTTCTACTGGCAGTTGCTTTGGATTCAGGATACCTGCCCGTAAAGCGTCATCGATGTCGTGGTTAATATAAGCAATACGATCACAAATCTTTACCAACTGCCCCTCCAAAGTCTCGGGATAATCTGGGCCGGTATGTTTCAGAATACCTTCCCGGACCTCCCAGGTCAAGTTCAGTCCATGTTCACCTTCGAGATAATCCACCACTCTTAAACTCTGTTCGTTATGCTTAAATCCTTCTGGAACCAAGCTGGAAAGAACCTCTTCGCCGGCATGCCCAAATGGGGTATGTCCCAAATCATGTCCTAAAGCTATGGCTTCGGTTAGATCCTCGTTAAGTCCAAGGGCTCGCGCAGCAGTACGGGCAAGCTGTGACACCTCCAGGGTATGAGTAAGGCGGGTACGATAATGATCTCCTTCCGGAGCGATAAATACCTGCGTCTTATGCTTTAAGCGGCGAAAAGACTTGGAGTGGATAATACGGTCCCGGTCTCTTTGGAAAGCTGTCCGGAAGTCGCAAGGTTTTTCATATTGTTCCCTACCCCGGCTATTTTTACTTAGAAAGCCCGGTGATAACAGTTGGCTTTCTTCCAATTTTTCCAGTTCCAGACGTAGTCTCACTTTTTCCTCCCGTTCAAAATTAACGCTGTAGATTTCCTTCTCCGCGTCTAATATTTGCAGTAGCCAGGCACATCTGCGCCACCCTCTTACCCAGAACATATGCTCGCTTCAAAGCAGATTTATCCTCCCAGGAGGGCTGTTGGGCGCTGACTCCGTGATGCCCCGGGGCTTTCTCATCGTAACAATCTCCTACGACAATCATACCCTGGACAAGCATCATACTATGAATATCCTTAACGGTGGTCTCCTGACCGCCAAAACGAGCTGCACCAACACTTATTGCCCCACCTACCACATTATAGAGTTTTTTATCCCTTCGCAAGCGCCGTGTTTTATCCCAAAAGGTTTTTAACTGGCCCGAAATAGTGCCAAAATATACGGGAGTGGCTACCAATAAGCCATCAGCGCTTCCTACTCTGTCGTAGATTTTTTCTAATTCCGTTCCCTCATAACAAGCTCCATTACATGGCGATTCACAGGCGATGCAGAAAGGCATCTCCTCTTTTCCCACAATCTCATGCAAGTAAAGGGTCTCCGTTTGGGCTCCCAATTCTCCTGCCGCCTTTAAAGCCTTTTCCAGCAAATATGACGTATTGCCGTCGGGCCTTGGGCTACCGTTCAATCCGATAATTAACATTGTGCGTGATCACTCCTCATAACTATAAGCATTCTACATGTTTTACCAGAAAAAAACGAAAAAATCAATTAGCTAAGAACTTTTTCAGTTGCCTCTTTGATAAATAAATGCAATAATAGATGTATTATATAAGGGTAAGCACAACTAAGAGGAGGCAGCCAACCACATGCTCAACAACCACCAGTTACACAAAATTATATCATCCATCTTAATATTTTTTCTGCTCTGGGCAGGTCTTTTCCTGCCAGGTAAAAAAGTTATTGCCGCAGAAGATTTTTCCCCAGAGCTAAATGCAGAAGCCGCGGTTCTGGTAGAATTTTCTCGCGGGGAAACAATATTTGCTCACAACGAATCTGAACCACTTCCTCCAGCAAGCCTTACCAAGATTATGACTCTGGTGATAGCTTACAAAGCATTACGTGAAGGTAGGGTAACCGAAAAGGAAAAAGTGATTATAAGCGAAGAATCATGGGCCACCGGAGGTTCGCAGATGTTCCTGGAAATAGGCCAAAAAGTTCCCTTCGAAAAACTGGTTGCCGGCATTGCTTCTATTTCAGCTAATGACGCCTGTATCGCTATTGCTGAACATCTTTACGGTTCCGAGGCCGCCTTCGTCCAGGAGATGAACAATAAAGCTCGTGAGTTAGGGCTAAACAATACTCGCTTCCAGAACACAACCGGACTGCCTGACTCAGAACATTACACCAGCGCTGAAGATCTTGGTCATCTTGCCCGCTACTTAATCCAAAACTTTCCGGATGCACTGGAACAACATTCTCTGCAAGAATTTACTTTTAACGATATACTGCAGTACAACCGCAACCCTCTTTTGGATAGTTACCAGGGTGCTGATGGTTTGAAAACCGGCCATACCAGTGTTGCTGGTTACTGCCTGGTAGGGTCTGCTTACCGTGATGGCATGCGCTTCATTACGGTAGTTATGAATGCAGAAAGCAACCAGGCGAGACTACAGGATAGTATAACACTGCTAAACTACGCCTTCCAAAATTATACCCTGGAAAAAATCTTCACAGCCGGAAGCAAACCAACTGCTCTGGAAGTGTTCCGCGGAGACCAGCGTGAAATTGATCTGCTCTTAACAAATGAAGTGGAGGTAGTCATACCTGCTGACCATAAGGAAAAGCTTGAAGTCTTCTTCGAAGTCCCGGAAAATATAACCGCTCCAGTAGAAAAAAATACAGAATTAGGCAGCATTAAAGTTATGCTGGAGAATGAAACGTTGTTAGAAAGCCCCCTTGTAGCCTCGGAGAGCGTGGAAAGAGCTGGCATACTATCCATCATTCTCCGTTCTATCGGCGATTTTTTTACTGGACTCTGGAATGGAATTTCCCAGTTTTTACAGGACATGCTCACCCGGGACTAAACTCTCGCCAAACCAGTGCCAGTTAGGCTGTGGCATCCCGTACCTCCGCGCCTTCCTGTTTCGGTTTTACCGCCGCCTGCGCAGCCGCCAACCTGGCAATAGGCACCCGGAAGGGAGAGCAGCTTACATAGTTCAGACCAACTTGATGGCAGAACTCTATGGAGCTTGGTTCGCCTCCATGCTCGCCGCAAATTCCCATCTTTAACCCCGGCTTTTTCTCTCTACCCATGGTTACAGCCTGAGAAACAAGGCTGCCGACACCTTCCCGGTCCAACACAGTAAAAGGGCTTTCATTTAAGATTTTTTCCTTCATATAGAAAGGCAGAAATTTTCCCTCGGCATCATCACGGCTGAAACCAAAAGTCATCTGGGTAAGATCATTTGTTCCAAAGGAAAAAAAGTCAGCAAAGTGTGCTATTTCCCCAGCTGTTACACAGGCACGGGGAAGTTCAATCATCGTTCCTACAGAGCTTTTAAAACTTTTTCCGGTCTCTTCTGCCGTCTTTGCTATTTCATCCACCACAATTTTTCGCATTAGCTCCAGTTCACGAAAATGACCAACCAGGGGGATCATAATCTCAGGCTGTACTTCTACACCTTCTTCCTGCAATTTTGCTTCTGCCAGGCAAATGGCCCTTACTTGCATACGATAAACCTCTGGGAAAGAAAGCCCTAAACGACAACCCCTGTGCCCCAACATGGGATTGAATTCCTCTAAGGAACGTACTTTGCTAAGGAGAATTTCTTTTTCTTTTAATATTTCTTTTTCTACTCCTCTTTCCCTCAGCAGTGCTACTTCCACCAACAATTCCTCCAGGTCGGGAAGAAATTCGTGCAATGGAGGATCTAATAAGCGGATGGTTACAGGAAGGCCTGCCATCTCCCTCAGGATTTCTTCAAAGTCACCCTGCTGCATAGGAAGAAGCTTGTCTATGGCTGCCTGCCTGTCGTTATCGTTTTCTGCCAGGATCATCTCCTGCACGACAGGAAGGCGATCCTGCTCCATAAACATGTGCTCGGTCCTGCAAAGCCCTATCCCTTCGGCACCGAACTCCCTGGCTTTACGGGCATCCATGGGCGTATCTGCATTGGAATAAACACCCAAAGCACGGGCCTCGTCAGCCCAGGAAAGAAGCAGATTAAAATCATCACTGAGCTGCGGGGGTATCAGTGAGATGCCTCCCAGGTAAACTTTCCCAGTGGTTCCATCCATGCTGATAATCTCTCCTTCTCGCACCACTCTCTCGCCCACCAAAAAGAAGCCTTCTTCCAGGTTAATCTTGAGATCTTCACAACCGCTGATACATGATTTTCCCATCCCCCGTGCCACCACGGCGGCATGACTGGTCATCCCCCC
>SLJK01000001.1 GCA_007135125.1 Syntrophomonadaceae bacterium
AGCACATTGGTCACACTGTCTCTGGGCAATTTCAAAAGGGTTCTGTCTTGACATATCTCTGATATCGTTTTCCGTAACACTCATTTCAGTAATCACCCACCTTAAATCTTGAGGATTATAACCTGTTGAAGGAGGCTTGCCTGTCTGCAAAAAAACTTCCACCATGCGGAAACTCATTCTTTATTATAGTCAAGCCAGTTTTATATGTCAAGTAAAATTTCCAGCTGCCCCCGAATTTGAAAAATAAAATCTCCGGTTTTAATCAGCCCGGAGATAATACACCCACTGACCTGTCCAGCAGCAAGCTCGGGGTGCCTTAAAATAATTGCGCTACAGTAAAAGCTTGCTTATGTTTATTGCTTCTTCCACGGTTACACTTAAAACCCCTGCCGGGTGGGCATCGCCGAGTACCAATTTTTTCTCAGTCCTCTCAGTGAATACCGCCGTTACCATTGTAGCCCATTTTAGCAGAAATTTTTGCTGCCACATCTTTAACGATATCAACCAGCTCGTTTTTCATGTAATATGTTGTTATGCGGGTGCTGGGGCCGGAAACACTGATACTGGCAATAGGTCGAGATTCATGGTTAAAAATGGGTGCGGCCACACAGCGAACATGCTCTTCTCTCTCCCCCCAGTCCAGGGCATATCCTTCCCTCTGGATTCTCTGGAGTTCTTTTTTTAAATCTTTCGGTTCCGTGATGGTTTCATTGGTGTACTTTACCATATCGATCTGTCCGATGATTTCATCGATCCTCTCCTCCGGGAGAAAAGCCATCAGCGCTTTGCCTGAGGCAGTGCAGTGTACAGCACCCCTGTTTCCTACCTGGGCAAACATCTTGACAATGATCAAGTTCTTGGATTCCACCTGGTCGATATATATAACTTCCGTATTGTCCAGGATGGCCAGGTTCGCCGTTTCATTGCATCTATCCACCAGCTCCTCCAGGTACGGCCTGCTTACGGTCCTAATGTCAGAAAGGTACAAGACTGCATTGGCAAGCTCCAGCACTTTGAAGCCCAGACGGTACCTGCTGTCCTCCTGGTTCTGTTCTACATAGCCCCTGTGGGCCAGGGTTGTAAGCAGGCGGTGAACCGTGCTTACTTTCAGGCCAACTTTTTCAGCCAGATCGGTTACCGTTATAGGAGCGCCTTCCTGACCCATAGCCTCCAGGATGTTGATTACCCTTTCCACCGATTGCACGAATTTTCCTTCGCGCTCTTCAATTCCCCTGCTGGTAGTGGTATTGCTCATATAATTAGCCTCCATGGCCAGCGCAACCAACACGCTTTATTTTATGAAAATCAATTTCATTCTTGCTCAATTGTATGCAAAAGCAAGAAAGTTGTCAAGGCGCCCAGGCGCTTTCCCGGGTAAGGACTTTTTCCCATTTAACCATGGTTAACCCCCTTTCAAGAATCAACCCGTTAATTTTACTCCTCGATACTCTTTCTTCATAGGTCAAAATTTTGCGTAACTTAACATTTAAAAAATATGTTAAAATAACTGGTAAAAGCACACGTGAGAAGGCAGGCCAGCAACTATATGCCAAACAAAAACGACCTGGAAAAACTGTACCACCAGCATTTCGACCACGTATACCGCACCGCCTACCTGGTAACCGGCAATCGCCAGATGGCTGAAGACGCTACGCAGGAAGCATTCCTCAAGGCTATTGTAAATATCGACAAACTGCGCGATCTTGAAAAGTTCCGTTCCTGGGTAAGTGTTATCGCTTCCAACTGCGCCATTGACCTCTTACGAAAGAATAAAAAGCTTCAATTTAGCGATAATACAGAAACGTATCCTGACGAATCCCACAATTCGCCCCAGGATATATGGGAAAAAGAAGAAACAAACCAGGAACTCCAGGAGGCTATTTCCCGGTTAAATGCAGAGGACAGGAGCCTTATAGTGTTGAGATACTTCAACGAACTGAGTATAAAGGAAATCGCAAGCCTTAACGACACCCGCCCCGGTACAATCAAGTCCAGACTTTTCAGGGCCAGGGAAAAATTAAAGATCTTGATGCAACCTGGGGATAAGGAAAAACGTCACCTAGATAAGGAAAAAAAGATTCATAATCAAAATAAATAATAAAGAGTGAATTACCATGAGATATTTTGAAAACAAACGGCTCGAACGGTTGCTCAGAAAATACTTGATCTGGAAAGCAAGGGAAATAAACCCACCTTCCAGCGATATGCTCTGGGCAGAACTGGAGCAGCAGCTGAAACATAAGGGAACCCAGGCCCCTACTCAAAGACAAGCTGAGGAAATTGTGGAAACACCGGCAGCATCCCGGGGAAAACACCAGTCGCCGGTTCAAACCTTTTGGAAAAGATACCGACCTGCAGCGGTTGTCACTGCTGCAGGGCTAGTACTGGTCATTATCATTTCACAGCTACCTTTCACACAGGTAGTCGACTATCTTGCTCCGGAAACAATTATGCGCAGTGATGAAGGCGCTGTAGGATTGGAAATGGAGATGGAACAGGAAGATACCGCACTGCAAGAAACCGTCCCTGCCCAGGACCAGCCCCGGGAACCTACCCCGGAAAGCTCCGTGGCGACAGAGACGAAAGATGAACAGGATCCCCCTGGCAGGGAGCTTCTGGGTCACACAGAACTAAATTTTACTGCTGCGGAAGACTTCCGGGAAGGACTTGAAAAATTAAAGCCTCCTGCAGCTGAGGAGGTTTATCTGCTGATACCTTTTACAGATGATTTCACTTTTGCAACGGGAACCATAATTCACACAGCAGAATATCTGGTGCAGCTGGCACAAACATACGAAAACTCTGCGGGGGAAAAAGTAGTCTTTACGCAGCAATTTATCGATGAAGAAATAGCTGCCTCCACTTTTATTGCTGAAGATGAAGAATCATGGGCAGAAGAGTCTCAGCCTGTAGAAGTGGGAGCTTACGAAGGACACTTTGCGCAGCATCAAAACGGACTTAATATCCTGGTTTGGAAACAGGATAATTCGCTACTTATGCTAACAGGTAAACTGGAAAAAGATGCGCTGTTGGATACAGCAGAAAACTTCCTGGTGACTTTTAACTGAATCCGGTTTTATAAAAGAAAGCTAAACATTGAATGCTCCTTCTGTTTCAGGCTACCTAGCTTCTTCAACATCCATTTCCCCTAACAATACCTCTTCACCGAGTCTTGTAGTAAAACACACCAGGAAAAGTGGGGCCTCTTCATTTTCCGGCAGTGCTGTAAAAACCAGATCATGGGGACGTGATATAACCTGGAGGGTATGCTGTTCAAAGGAAGGCTCCTTAAAATCCACCTCTGCCAGAAATACATTCTCCCGGGGGAGCATTCTTTCCACAGTCACCTGGTAACCACTCGAAGGTTTCATGCCGTAAGTGCCCAGTAAATATAAGACATTCTCCTTTACCCTGGCACTTATACCGGGCTGTTCCACGGCTTGCTTCAACCACTCGAATGTCCAGGACAATTGCAGCAGCTCCTCCTTACTTTCAAAACGATGCAAGACAAGTGGTGGCTGCCCGGGATGAAATTCTTCTTCATCAATAATATCTAAATATTCTTCTTTTTCCTCTATACCCAGGAGGGAGGCCAGATACTTTAGATCCCCCAGTGCATCTTGCAGGGCACTGATATGGGGTGGCACCTCCATCTGTTCTTCCTCTGCCTGTTGGTCAACCACAGGAGCTTCTTCTTCAGCGGCACCATCTTCATCTGCGGGGAGATGCAGAGCATCCTCATCTGCTGAGGAAAGGTCAATTGCAGGGTGGTTTAACTGGTAAACGACCACACCCATATTTTTTTCTCGCGCGGCAATTTGCAGGCTCTCAAGAAGTTGTTTCCCCTGTTCATCTTCAGCATGGTTTTCCAGCAGTATGGCAAAAAGATCATCCAGCTGCAAGATTAAGCGGCCTTCTTCGAAAGAGGGAAAAACCGTTTCTTCTCCGGCGGCTACACCTTCTGTCTCCTTCCCGGAGACAGCCGAAAAACTTTCCTCCGCCTCTCCTGCTACCATTACTTCACCATAATCTTCCTTGTCCTGCTGCTTTTCAGCCGCTGCAACCAGTACTGCAGAAGCCCCCAAAAAAAACATGAGCAGGAAAACTGCTGCGCTTTTCCACACTTTCACAATAAAACACCCCCGCTTTTTCTCAATGCATAAAGATTAACGAAAATGAAAAGCAAAAAGTTACCATGTACTCCAAAATAATCCGCTAAAGAAAGAATCTACTTTTACGAACAGCTTCTGGGTTTTCCTGCTTTCCAATGTTATAATAAGTGGCAAATAGTAAATGACTCCGTTAGTCCTGTTAAAGATCGTAAGGAGTAATAATGATCAAAGGGAATTTTGCTTCCGCTCAACTACATAGCGGTTTTTGGAAAGGACTGCCTGTGATGATGGGCTATTTTCCCATCGGATTTGCTTTTGGCATCCTGGCCGCCAACACCGGTCTTACGATCATAGATACCGTATTAATGTCAGTATTTGTCTATGCCGGTTCCGCCCAGCTTATATCACTGGGATTGATAGAAGGGGGAGCCGGGGTGCTGGCAATTGCCTCCACGACCTTTCTGGTCAACCTGCGCCACATGTTGATGAGCGCTGCCCTGGCTCCTTACCTGGGACACCTGAGCAGGTTTCAGCAGGCCGCCTTCTCTTACGAGCTTACCGATGAAACCTTTGCCGTGCACAGCACTTCCTTTTATAAAGAAAAAGAACCCCCGCCGGGGAGGATCTTTGCCACCAACATTCTGGCACATTTCTCCTGGATTACAAGCTCATTTTTGGGAGCCTGGACCGGATCATTACTTGCAGACCTGGAAGCGTGGGGCCTGGACTACGCTCTCCCCGCCATGTTTATCTCCCTGCTGGTTTTGCAAATAGGAAGCAAAAGACATCTTTTTATCGCTGTTTTTTCCCTGGTGTTTTCGACGCTTCTCTTCTATTACACGGATGGACACTGGTACATCCTAGTGGCCACCGTGATCGGAGCCACCACAGGAGCAGTAAGGGACAGTAAAAGGAAAAAAGAACTAGATACATTTTCCTGAACTCACCAGAAAGGTTGTTGTAAAAAATGCCCTATGCCGCAGAAACAATCTTTTTTATCATTTTCCTGATGGCCGTAGTCACCTACATTCCGCGACTTCTCCCCCTCCTATTTCTCTCCCGCAGAAAACTCTCCCCTTTTCTGGAGAGTTGGCTCTCCTATGTCCCTGTAGCAGTCCTGGCAGCACTGCTGGGGCCAATTCTTTTTATAGAAGAGGGCAGCTTCACCCTGGATATCAACATAAACCCTTACTTTTGGGCGGCCATTCCCTCTTTTGCTATCGCCTTATTAACCAGAAACATGTTTATCACCGTGCTGACAGGAATGGTCAGCATAGCAGTTATCAGGCTTTTCCTCTAAAAAAATTTACATCTAATTGCCATTTTAAAATTGAGATAAAAAGGTTTTTTCAGGTTCTTGAAGAATTGTTATATATCGTGTAATTAAGTACATTGTGAAAGAGGACAGCTATGGCAAAGAAAAAAACCGATGGGATAAAACCGAGCA
>SLJK01000036.1 GCA_007135125.1 Syntrophomonadaceae bacterium
AGCACATCCATCTCACGTATGCTGGCCAGAAAACGGTTTCCGAGACCTTCTCCCTTGCTTGCTCCCTTTATAAGCCCGGCAATATCAACCATCTCAAGGGTGGCGGGAGTAATCTTTGATGAATCTACAAGCTTCGCCACCTTATACAGCCTTTCGTCTTTAACGGGAACAACACCAACATTAGGGTCCACAGTGCAAAAAGGGAAGTTTGCTCTATCAACCGGAAGGTTGGAAAGGGCTGAAAAAAGCGTTGACTTTCCTACGTTAGGAAGCCCTACAAGGCCACATTTAAACCCCATAAGCTCAGCTCTCCGCATCCTCAATAATTTCTTTAACCCCACGCTCAAAACGGCGGCGCGGCAGCATAACGCTGCGCCCACAATTCTGACACTTTATTCTAAAATCCATGCCAACTCTTATAATTTTCCACAACTCCCCGCCGCAAGGATGTTTTTTTTTCATTTTAACTATCTGCCCAAGTTTATACATGTTCTCCTCTCGTTTCACGCTACTTTGCCCTTATTTATTGCAAAAGGCACCCTAATGCAAGTTTTTTGAAGAGCTGTGAAGATTTTCATTGCATCTATTATACAATTAAAATGGCGATATTGCCAGTGTTTATCGGAATTCGCAGGCTGTTCGGGATGCCTTTATAAAACCATGCAAAACGCTTTTACCGGGCAGATAAAAATAAGGCGGAGTAGAACCCCGCCCCGGAACATAACAAACTTCTACTGCCCTGGTTGCTTGCTTGCTTAAATAATGTTATCACAAATTATCAGCGCTTTCATTACCTGGCAATAAAAACCATTTACTTAATCATTTATCCTTGGTATTCTCCTGGACATCACGTAAATACGAGGCCACATCGGCAAAAACTTCATCAATATCACGGGAACCATCAATGCTTGCGAAAACCCCTCCACGCTTATAATAATCAATCATGGGCAGCGTTTGCTTTTTGTAGACGTTTAACCTTTCTTTGACCGTTTCCACAGTATCATCACTGCGCTGATAAAGTTCTCCGCCGCAATGATCGCAAATATTGCGTACTTTGGGAGGATTAAAATTAATATGGTATGTTGTCCCACAATTACGGCATACCCTTCTTCCTGTTAGCCGGTTTAATAACTCATCCTCGTCAACATCTATGCTAATAACAGCATCTGTTTTCATATTTAACTCGCTCATTACATCATCAAGGGCTTCTGCCTGTTCCAAGGTGCGGGGAAACCCATCCAGCAGCACTCCTTCCTGACAATCAGGCCTGGAAAGCCTTTCTTTAACGACCCCTACCACAATCTCATCAGGAACAAGTTCACCTTTATCAATGTATTCTTTGGCTTTTAAACCCATTTCAGTCTCATTTTTAATTGCTGCGCGAAACATATCACCAGTCGAAACATGCACCAGTGAAAATTCATTAACTATTTTCTCAGCCTGGGTTCCCTTCCCGGCACCAGGAGGACCCATAATTATAACATGCACGTAAAATCCCTCCTCATAAAATAGATCCCAACAGTGACATTTGTTTCGGTAAGACTAAATTCTGCCCCAGAACCTTAATCCCTTCTGCCCGTCATTATTTCATAAATATCGGTTAATTATGGGCGTTTTGCTTCCGAGAAAAAACAAATTCAGCAAAATTTACTGTTACAATTCGCCAGTTGTGTGTACGATTCGTCAATTTTTTAGAAATACCTTCCTCTATGCTAAAGAGATTCTCGCATGTTTCACGTGAAACATGCATGTTTTTCAGCGTCCGAACATACTTTAGACAAAAAAAAGCTGCCCAAGCTCTTTTTTGTCACAGTAGACTCACCAGCTCATTCTAATGTTTCACGTGAAACATGCGAGGTATTCATTCAAATCTTTTCATGCGGCAAAATAAAACTTAGCAGGCGATTAAGATCTTCTTCTCCGTAGTAATACAGTTCAATCCTGCCTTCCTTGCCTCTGCCGCTTTTAATATTTGTTTTTGTGCCCAGATAACTTTGCAACTTTTCTTCCAGGTCTTTTATAAAAATATCGTCTGCAGCATCAGCTTCATCCCTCTGCTTTCGTTTTCCCTTCTTTTCAGCAGTATCAGATCCATTATTCCTCTGAGTCAAATCCTTAACCTTTTTTTCTACATCTCTTGCTGTTAAGTTGTCATCAAATATTTCCCTAACCAAATTTTTCTGCAGCCTGGAATCTTCCAACGATAACACAGGTCTGACCTGCCCAACGGTAAGTTTGCCTTTGGCCAAATATTCCTTGATGTCATTATCCAGGGTTAACAAACGCAGAGCATTAGCGATAGAAGAACGGCTCTTCCCCAGCCTGGCTGCCAGTTCATCCTGGGTAAAGGCAAACTTTTCCATCAAAGTTTTATAGGCACTTGCCTCTTCAATAGGATTCAAATCTTCTCGCTGCAAATTTTCTATAAGAGTTATTTCTAATATTTGTTCTTCCGTAAACTCTTTTACTATAGCAGGGATGGTATCCACGTTGGCAATTTTGGCAGCTCTTAGTCTTCTTTCACCGGCGACTAAATAGTAAGAACCTCCCTCCTTATTAACCACTATGGGCTGGATGATACCATAGGTAGAAATAGTTCTAGCCATCTCCTCCAGCTTTTGTTCGTCAAATTCCATGCGCGGTTGATAAGGGTTGGGAAAAATATTTTCGAGGGGGATGGTAACAATCTCCTCTTTATCTTCTACAACCTCTCCCGCGGTAGATGTTTCCGGAAATAGAGCATTGATGCCTTTGCCTAGTCCTCTTTTTTTCACTTATCGATCACCTCCCTTGCCAGCTGCTGATAAACCTCAGCACCCTTACAGCGAGGATCATATTTTATAATCGGTTCTCCGTGGCTGGGGGCTTCACTTAAACGTACATTCCTGGGAATTACCGTCTTAAAAACCAGATCTCCGAAATAATTGCGTACTTCCTCGGCAACTTGTTCTGCAAGATTGGTTCTAATATCATGCATAGTCAATAATACCCCGCCAATTTTTAGGTTGCGGTTCAGGTGTTTTTTTACCAAATCAATGGATCTGACCAACTGCCCCAAACCTTCAAGAGCAAAATACTCGCATTGAATGGGTACCATTATATAATCGGAAGCAGTCAGGGCATTCAAGGTTAAAAGACCTAGAGAGGGTGGACAGTCTATCAGGATAAAATCGTATCTTTCACGCACCGGTTCCAGAACATTGCGGAGTCGGACCTCCCTGGACAAAGTAGGAACAAGCTCAATTTCAGCTCCTGCCAGTTGTATAGTTGCCGGAATAAGATCAAGATTTTTTTGGATGTCCCTGTAAATAACTTTATCTGCCCGAGCATCATTGATCAGGGCATCATAAATGCACATCTTGATCTCATTTTTATCCATTCCGATACCACTAGTTGCATTTCCCTGGGGGTCTATATCCAGCAGCAGGACCTTCTTTCCCGCTTCTGCCAGGTAGGCACTTAGATTAATAGCAGTAGTCGTTTTCCCCACACCACCTTTTTGATTTGTGATGGCTATAACTCCGCGCAAAAAAGTCACCTCTTCACTAAAATAAAAAGAATTACAAGTTACAGTATTATTCGTTAACAATAAAAACAGTTCCTTCTTTAATTTTCTCCATAAAAAAATAAATGGGGTTTTCTTGCCCCATTTAGATTATCTTCAATAATATATCCAATATATCCTCAAACCAATCATGTTAAGTTTTTTTGGGTAACTTTATGGTTACCTCCCAGCATTCAGAGTCCTCGTTTTCAATGATCCGAGGATATAAGCCCGCTTTCTCAATTACCCTTACTGCCTGTCGAATAGTATTCAAAAAAATACGATGGTCTTTTACTACCACTGTTTTTTTCTTGCGCAGCTGTTTTGACTTAGTAGAGGGTTTACCTCCTTCGCCTTCTTCTTGCTTTTCCAAATCCTGCACCAGTTCTTCCGTCTCTTTTACATTCAGTTTTTCACTAATAATCTTTTCCACAGCCTCCCCCTGCTTCTCACGGGGAAGTTGGAGCAAAGCTCTGGCATGCCTTTCACTTAATTTGTCAGCCTTTAACATCTCTCTTATCTCAACCGGAAGCTTAAGGAGCCTCATTTTATTGGCGATAGCAGACTGGCTTTTCCCCAACCTTTGGGCCAATACTTCCTGGGTGAGGTTAAATTCTTCCTGCAACCGTTTATAACCTTCGGCTTCTTCAATATAATCAAGGTCTTCCCTTTGTAAATTTTCGATAAGAGCCACCGCTGCCAAAGAACTGTCCTGGTATTCTCGAATTATGGCAGGAATTTCTCTCCAGCCAAGCCACAAACAAGCTTTGTACCTTCTTTCCCCTGCTGCAATTATGTAGCCTTCTCCATTTTCAACAGTCGCTAATATTATGGGCTGCAGCAGTCCATAGGTCTTTATGGACTGGGCCAGTTCTTGTATTTTTTCTTCTTCAAAGTCTTTTCTGGGCTGGTAAGGATTGGAATAAATCCTGGTTAGGGGAACACTGCTAATTTGTTCCCTCCCCTCCGCGCCGGATAATGATAGCCTCTTCATCCAGTTTTCCTTCATTGATGATTCACACCTTTACCGTTAATGGTTCAGGATTTATAACGGGGATAAAGGGAGTTAGACTCCCCTGTTTTCTTAAATATTAGTATTACCCTCTTCTTGAGGGTTACCGGCAGGGAATATTGCACAACTTCCTCCAGCCTTGCTCCGCATGCACTGGATATGCTTTTGGCGGCAGCTAAACTTTCTGCGTATGAAGGTCCCTGCAAAGACCAAAAAAACCCCCCTTTTTGTAACAGTGGAAGTGCTATTTCCAGGATTAACGGCAGAGGAGCCACCGCTCTGGCCGTCACCCAGCAAAATGTTTCTCTGCTAGAACTCCTGGCTATTTGCTCTGCCCGGTTGTGCCAAATCTCTACCCTGCTGAGGCCTAACTCTCGAACAACTTTTTTTAAAAAAAGAGCTTTTTTCCTGGTTTTTTCAACCAGTATCACCCTTAGTTCGGGGATAAATATTTTTAGCGGTATGCCCGGAAAACCAGCTCCGCTCCCCACATCAAGCAGTTCGCTGCAAGTCATGTCACGGCCTTTTAAATATCCCTTTAGAGGGTCAAAGAAGTGCTCATCCAGAATATCTTCCTCTTTTTCAATTCGAGTTAAGTTGTACTTTTTATTTTCTTGTTGTATTAGATTATAATAAGTATTAAATTGTTGCGCCTGCTCTTCAGAAAGATCTATCCCCCATAAAAAACCTTTATGTTTTATAAAACCCACATCCATTGTGCGACCTTCCTATTTCCCGATACAAAACCTATTAAAAACTTGATTCAACACATCTTCATCAATACTTTCCCCTAAAAGTTCTCCCAGCTTATGGTGAAGCCTGTTAAGATCAATGCTGATAATATCAAGGGGGAGCCTTTCCGTCATAGCTTCAAGAGCGTCATTAAGATATGTGTTTGCCGCTGTTATTAGCTCTTCCTGCCTGGCTTCCAGCAAGGCGATACTTTCAGTTTCGCCGGC
>SLJK01000050.1 GCA_007135125.1 Syntrophomonadaceae bacterium
CATCAAAGATTACTCCCGCCACCCTTGAGATGGTTGATATTGCCGGGCTTATAAAGGGAGCAAGCAAGGGAGAAGGTCTCGGAAACCGTTTTCTGGCCAGCATACGTGAGATGGATGTGCTGTTGCATGTGATAAGAGGTTTTAACGCACCAGATGTTTCCCACCTTCCAGGGGAACCCGATCCGGCCAGAGATATTGAAATTGTGGAAACGGAGCTTATTTTAGCAGATCTGGCTACACTGGACAAGCGGAAAGAGAAGGCTTTGCGGGCCGTAAAGGGAGGGGGGGAGGCAGTCCGGAAAGAGTTGAGCCTGCTGGAGAATTTGTACCGGCACCTTGATGCCGGTAACCCCGCAATTTCCTTTGCTGCCTCAGCGGAAGAGAAATGTGCTATTGCCAGCTGGCAGCTTTTAACTTCTAAACCGGTTATTTATGTGTTTAATATGGGGGAAGAATATTTGCTGGAAGATAATTATCCCCTGGCCAGAGCAGCAAAAAATATTGCCGAAAAAAGAAATTCCCCCCTTCTAACTATCTGTGCCGCGCTGGAAGCTGAATTGCTGGACCTTGACCCGGAAGAGAGGGAGGCATACCTGGTAGAATATGGCTTGAAGGAGACAGGGCTGCATACCCTGGTGCAAACCGGTTATGAGCTGCTGGGGCTGGTTACATTTTTTACAATAAAAGGGGAAGAAGCCAGGGCCTGGGCCGTTAAAAGTGGAACTCCTGCCGTTAAAGGGGCGGGTAAGGTTCACAGCGATATGGAAAGAGGCTTTATAGCTGCTGAAGTAATTTCCTGGAAGGACTTGTTAGAAGCAGGTTCACTTGCAGCAGCGAAAGAAAAAGGAATATTGCGAGTGGAAGGCAAGGTGTACATAATCAAGGATGGTGATGTTATTCTTTTCCGTTTTAAGGCATAAATATATTCAAAAGAGATAGAAAGACAAAAAGGAAGGTTCCTCATGGCGGAGAAAAGCTTTTCCAATATGGCCAGAATACTGGCGCTGGTTGTTTTAATAATTGGCCTGGTCTGGTTTTTATATACTATTTCCTGGGTAATTCAACTGGTTGTAATAAGCCTCTTGATTGTATATGTTCTCTTTCCTATTGCGGAATTTTTGAAAGCACGGTTTCGATTTTCTCACTTTTTTGCCGTGGTAGCCACCTTTGCTTTTTTTGTAATGACTATTTTGTCACTTATCGGATTGGTTATACCCATTTTGCAGAGAGAGATCGAAGATATCTTGAGCGATCTTCCATATTATGCGAACCAACTTCAATTTTACATGGCAGAGCTGGTAGAATACCTGGAAACTTTTAATTTGGGACCTGAGTTGCAGGAAGCTATCATGGGGTTGACCACCAATCTGCAGCCTATCATGGAAGAGGTGGCCACCATAAGCATCTCTGTGCTTTCCAGTCTCGTTGATATATTTTTTATTTTTTTTATCGTGTTTTACCTCCTCTATGATTTTCACAGTGTCCGCAGCGCCATAATAAACATTGTTCCGCAAGCTTACCACGGCCATGCTGAGAAAATTATTAATATAATTGATCTTAATTTCGGCAGCTATATCAGGGGGAATATAGTTCGCTGTGCTATAGTAGGTCTGCTAACGGGTTCAGTTCTATATATAATCGGCATGCCCTATGCTCTGCTTTTGGGAATCCTGGCCGGTGTTTTGAATATTATATTGTATATTGGCCCTTATTTGGCTGCTATACCGGCGGTGATTTTTAGTATTTCTCCCCTTACACCTCCTCCTTTTGTTATTGTTGTCGCATATGTGGTAATTCAGGTAATTGATGGAGCGTTGCTGGCACCTTACCTGTTGGGGCGGGCCGTCAAGTTAAAACCTATTACTGTAATTGTGGGATTGTTGATAGGACAACAATTGGCCGGTTTTTTGGGCATGATACTGTCGACCCCTTTTGCCGGTATTGCCCGTGGTGTTATGATGTATATCCAGGAAGAAAACAAAAGCTGACAAGTGTTCAATGTAAATGCTTGCTTTAAGAAACAGGTTGTGCTATGATCTGTTCTGCTTTGTTGCAAATATGTGATGTGGTTACAGAAAGCACAATCCCTGCTCCTCTCCCAGAAGAGGGGCCGAATCAGTCCGAAGGGAGGTGAGAATAAATGCAGTTTTACGAGATAATGTTTATTATCCAGCCTGAATTCGAAGGAGAAGAATTGGAGAACGCCGTTAGCAGTGTTGCTAATGTACTGGAGAATGAGGGGGCGGAGATCACTTCGATTAAGAAGGTTGGCAAGCGCAGGTTGGCTTATGAGATTAACGATATCAAAGAAGGCTATTATATACTTGTATACGTCCAGTCAGGGAGTGATATTGTCCCCGCACTGGACCACTTTTTTAAGGTAAGTGAAGGATACTTGCGTTATATGGTTGTTCGGCTAAAGGAAGAGATGGCAGTACAGAGCGCGGAGCCTACGCAGAAGGAAGAAAGATTGGAAAGCGAATAAATAGTACGATTCTTTGATGCAGATAATCTATAAATCTACTATGCTTCCACAACTGACAGGTTTCACCCCTGGTTAAAAAATTATAAACGGAGGCGGTGGAGATTATGTTAAATCAAGTAGTTCTGATCGGTAGGCTTGCACGAGACCCGGAGTTAAAGTATACAGCTGCGGAAGGAGTGCCTTTAGTTAACTTTACGATCGCTGTGGACAGATTTACTCCTAACCAGGCTGGGGAAAAGGAAGCTGATTTTATTAGGATCCTGGCCTGGAGAAAACAAGCGGAAAACTGTGCAACATACCTGAGCAAAGGCAATAAAGTGGCTGTTGAAGGGCGTTTACAGGTTCGCAGCTACGACGATAAAGAGGGAGTCAGGCGCAGCATAGCTGAAGTGGTGGCCAGAAGAGTCGTTTTTCTGGAAAGTAGAAAGGATGCGGATCAGGGATCTAAGGATGATTATGATTCATTTAATAAAGAGGATGCAGAAGTAAGTGATGATGATGTCCCTTTTTAAATAATCAATAGCGGATAAATTAAGTAGAAATAGCCTTAAAGGATGTTGTTTCAACACGGCAAAGGAGGGCTGGATATATGCGCAGAGAAAAACGCAAAGGCAAAAAAAAGGTCTGTGCTTTTTGTGTGGATAAAGTTGAATATATAGATTATAAGCAGAATGAAAGGCTGCGTCGTTTTCTTACGGAGCGGGGCAAGATCCTCCCCAGGCGTATTTCGGGGAATTGCGCCAAGCATCAGCGACAGCTAACTACTGCTATTAAAAGAGCACGGCAGATGGCTTTGCTGCCCTATACCTCAGAATAGCAGTATTATTGACGGGAAGGAGCTGAGCATTATGAAAGTTATATTAAATGAAAATATACCCAACCTGGGCGAGAAAGGGGAAATTAAGGATGTAGCTCCTGGCTATGCACGAAATTACCTTATTCCCAAAAAAATGGCCCTGGAGGTTACACCGGGAAGACTCAAGGATCTGCAGATGAAGGAAGAGCAAAATGCCAGGAAAGCTGCCAGAGAGATTGAGATGGCAAAAGAGCTGGGAGAAAAGATTGAAGGAAGAAGTTTTACAATGAAAGTCAAAGCTGGAGAGGAAGGGCGTCTTTTTGGCTCAGTTACCTCAGGTGACATTGCTGGAGCACTGGAAGTTGAGGGAATAAAGGTTGATAAGAAAAAAATTGCTCTGGATGATCCGATTAAAACTTTAGGCACTTTTGAACTTCAAGTGAAGCTTCATCCACAGGTTTCTGTCCCCATAACAGTGATAGTGGAAAGCACTTCATAAAGTGCTTGATGATGAAGTTTGTAGCTCCCCCGCTTATAATGGGATTTTTGCTTGCTAAAGGGGAAGATGGTTATGAAAGATTCTGCCGGGCGTCTGCCTCCTCAAAATATTGAAGCGGAGCAATCTGTCCTGGGCTCCATGCTTATCGACAAAGAGGCTATGGTTGAGGTCGCAGAGATGCTTGCAGGGGATGATTTTTATCGTGAGGCTCACCAGCATATTTTCCATTCCATCCTGGCACTTGCCGATAAAGGTGAGCCAGTTGACCTGGTAACTATTTGTGAAGAAATGGAGAACAAGGATTTGCTGGATAAGGCAGGTGGAGCGGCATACCTGGCCTCGATAGCTAATGCCACACCTACCGCAGCTCACGCGTCGTACTATGCGGAAATAGTCAAAGAAAAATCGATCCTGCGCCGTCTTATTAACGCTGCTACGGAAATTGTTCGCAAAAGTTACGGGTATATTGAAAATATTGAAGAGTTTATCGATGAGACAGAGCAGCTTATTTTTGATGTGGCCCGCAGCAAGGAAACCCAGAGCTTTACCCACCTGCGGGAGGCTCTGGAGCAGACTTTCGAAAAATTAGAAAAGCTTTACGAGAGGAAAAGTGGGGTAACCGGTCTTTCAACAGGGTTTACAGATTTAAACAACCTCACTTCTGGTTTCCAGGATTCGGATCTGATTATTGTTGCTGCTCGCCCCAGTATGGGTAAAACTACGCTGGGGTTAAATATTGCCCATCATATTGCCCTGCAAGAGGAAGCACCGGTTGCTTTTTTTAGCCTGGAGATGTCCAGGGAGCAGCTGGCTCAGCGCCTGTTATGTTCAGCCGCCGAAATTGATGCTCAGCGACTGCGCAGGGGGTTTCTTTCGTCGGAAGATTGGCCGCGCCTGACCCAGGCTGTTGGACCTCTTTCCGAATCCCCCTTTTTTATTGATGATACAGCAGGCATTTCAGTGATGGAGATGAGGGCCAAGGCGAGGCGTTTAAAAATGGAAAAAGGTCTTTCAGCAGTTTTTGTCGACTACCTGCAGTTAATGCGAGGCCACGAGAGGCTGGAAAACCGGCAGCAGGAGATTTCTTCCATATCGCGTTCGTTGAAGGCATTGGCCAAAGAATTGAACTGCCCTGTTATTGCTCTTTCCCAGTTAAGCAGGGCGGTGGAACAACGTAATGATAAGCGGCCTATTTTGAGTGATCTTCTGGAATCGGGAGGCATTGAAGCTAATGCAGACCTGGTCCTATTTATTTATCGGGATGATTATTATAATCCGGAAACCGAGAAAAAACACATCACCGAGATAATAGTTTCCAAGCAGAGGAACGGCCCTACCGGGAAAATAGAACTTTATTTTATGGATCATTTCAACAAATTTGTCAACCTGGCCTCCCGGGAAGAAGCGGGATAAGTAGCGGTATAGTTAACAAGCATGATCATTTTTGGTAAAGGTGGAAAAGGATTTGAGTAAGGATTATGAAGTAATTATAATCGGTGCAGGACCGGCGGGTATATTTGCAGCCCTTTCCCTTGTGGAGAAGGGCTTAAATGTTCTTATCCTGGAAAAAGGCGCTCCTTTAGAAGAAAGAAGCTGCCCCAGGAAAGAGGGCTATTGTTCAAACTGCAGTTGTTGCGGAGTGCTGAACGGTTGGGGCGGAGCAGGTGCTTTTAGTGATGGCAAGCTAACTTTTTCACCTGAATTTGGGGGTAATCTCAAGCAATTTATTGATGATGAAAAGGAGCTTCAGGAACTTTTTCAGCAGGTAGATAAAATTTTTCTTGAACATGGCGCCCCTGCCGAAATATATGGAGCTGATGATGCTGCAGTCCGAGAACTGCGCCGCCGTGCTTCAGCAGTGGATATAGAGTTTATTCCTGCTCCGATCAGGCACCTGGGCACGGAGAACTGTTACCGGGTTTTGCAGGACATCAGCACTACGCTGCAAAATAAATGCATCATAAGATTCCGTTCAATGGTGCAGCAGATCCTGGTGGAAAATGAAATGGTAACAGGTGTAAAGTTAGAAAGTGGGGAAATATTTTCCGCTCCCTGCGTTATCTGTGGGCCAGGAAGACAGGGAACTCCATGGTTTTTGCAGGAGTCGCAGCGTCTGGGGCTCACTATTCAAAATAACCCGGTGGATATCGGGGTAAGAGTGGAAATTCCAGCCTGGGTGATGGAAGATATTACTTCTAAGGTTTATGAATCAAAATTTCACTATTATGCTCCTTTTTTCGATGACAAGGTCAGGACTTTTTGCATGAATCCTTACGGGCAGGTTGTTTTGGAGAACAGTGAAGGAGTAATTACAGTAAACGGTCACAGCTACAGGGATAAGTTGCGGCACAGCGAAAATACCAATTTTGCCCTTTTGGTAAGCAAGAATTTTACAGAGCCTTTTAGAGAGCCAATCCGCTATGGAAGATATATCGCCAGTTTGGCTAATATGCTGGGAGGGGGTGTGCTGGTTCAGAGACTGGGAGACCTTCTGGCTGGAAAACGTACTACCGGGGAGCGACTCGCAAAAGGTATTGTGAAGCCAACCTTACAGGAGGCTACCCCCGGTGACCTCAGCCTGGTATTGCCGTACCGGTATCTTCGTTCTATTCTGGAGATGTTGGAAGCGCTGGACCGGTTGGCACCAGGCGTATATTCTCGCAACACTCTGCTATATGGAGTGGAAGTAAAATTTTATTCTCATCGCCTGGAATTAAGCACCTCCCTGGAAACAGAGGTTGAAAACCTTTTTGCAGTAGGAGACGGCGCAGGTATAACCAGAGGGCTTGTTCAAGCTTCGGCTTCAGGCTTGTTGGCTGCAGGCGAGATTATCAGGCGCTTGCGATAAAGTAGGTTAATAAAAAATCGAGGTGAAAGAAGCGGATGGATTATGCAGCGGTAGCTGTTATAGGTACCCAGTGGGGAGATGAAGGAAAGGGCAAAATAGTAGATTACCTGGTGGAAAAAGCCGATGTGATTGTGCGCTACCAGGGTGGTCCAAATGCCGGCCATACTGTAGTGGTCGGAGAAGAAACTTATAAACTGCATCATCTGCCCTGTGGGGTAATTTCGGAAGGAAAAATTTCTATTCTGGGAAATGGTATGGTACTGGATGCTGTTACCCTTTGCTCAGAATTGGAGGCCATGGAAGAGAAGCGAAGTATGCAGGAGCATCTTTTTATAAGCGATAGGGCACACCTTATAATGCCTTATCATAAAAGAATGGACGAGCTGGAAGAAGATTATAGAAAGGGAGCCAAAATCGGAACCACCATGAGGGGGGTTGGCCCAGCTTATGCCGATAAGGTTACACGTATGGGCCTGCGCTGTGGGGACCTTTTGGATGAGGATACTTTCAAGCAAAAGCTTGCGTTTATCTTGAAAAATAAAAACACAATCCTAGAAAAGATTTACGGAGTGGACGGTTTTTCACTGGAAGATTTTGAAGCGGAATTTTTTCCTTTTGCAAGACGTATTGTCCCTTTTATAACCGACACAACCGTTATGCTGGAGGAAGAAATGGAAAAGGGTTCCAAAATTCTATTTGAAGGCGCTCAGGGAGCCATGCTTGATATAGATCACGGCACTTACCCCTATGTTACTTCTTCCAACCCGATAACTGGAGGGATATGCATAGGTGCTGGAATCGCACCCCATAAAATTGGTCAAGTTGTAGGGGTGGCCAAGGCCTATAGCACCAGGGTCGGCAGTGGGCCGTTCCCAACCGAATTACTGGATGAGACAGGTGACAGTATACGCGAAAAGGGCAACGAGTACGGTACAACTACAGGACGCCCCAGAAGAATAGGTTGGTTAGATGGTGTTGCGTTACGCCATTCTTGTCGTCTTAACGGAACAACCTTTTTGGCGGTAACTTTGCTGGATGTACTTAGCGGGTTGGAAAAGGTTAAGATTGCCTATGCCTATAATGTTGGTGAAGAGGTTGTCAATAATTTCCCGTCAGGTTTGCATATATTGGAAAAAAGTATTCCCCTTTACCAGGAATTTGAGGGGTGGGCGGAAGATATTTCTTCGGCCAGGTCCAAAACAGATCTTCCCCGGGCAGCTCAAGAATATTTGAGAGGTTTAGAAAGTATCACCGGGATAAAAGTGGGTATGGTTTCTGTAGGCCCTAGAAGGGATCAGACCATAATGATGTAACTTGGTTATAAATACAAATAGGGCTTCCTGAACTGCCCACGAATTCCTATAAACACTAGCACGGGTACGCATCTCCATTTTGAAGTTCTGACAGGTGGAGCACATGGAACTACCTACAATCCCTTAGATTTCTTTGCACTTGACGAGAAAAAGGCTTATGTAACCAGAAAATAAAATTAATGTAACATTCCTGTAACATTTTGCCTGTATCATATTCTTAAGAGTTGACCCCCTCTTAATATATATTGTAAGTGGCCAGAAGGCCACTTTTTTTTGTCCTTCTTTTTTTAGAATCTTTCGCCCTGTTGCAGGAGTTCGGCAGATATGGACGAAATAATTATGGTAAGTAACGAAGCAGGGGGCCGATTAAACTGAAAGAGAAGATTCTGGTAGTAGATGATGAGAAGCCTATTGCAGAAATACTGGAATATAACTTAAAAGAAGAGGGATTTCTGGTTGTAATGGCTTATAATGGTGAAGAGGCTTTGCGCCTGGCCTTTGAAGAAAAGCCGGACCTGATCTTGTTGGATATAATGCTTCCTCTACTGGATGGTTTTAATGTTTGCAAACGTATTAGAGAAAAGATGGATGTCCCCATAATTATGCTTACTGCCAAAGAAGCTGAAGTAGATAAAGTGCTTGGTTTGGAGCTGGGAGCTGATGATTACGTTACCAAGCCATTTAGCGCAAGAGAAATAATAGCCCGTATTAAAGCGACTTTGCGGCGCACGAAAATGCAGGACCGCGAATCAGAAATTTTAACTTGCGGTGAACTGGTACTGGATAGGGGTAGAATGGAGCTTTTTAAAGGTTCTGCGCAGATAGAGCTAACTTACAGGGAATTCACTCTCGTTGCTTTTTTGCTACAAAATGCTGGCTACGTTTTCAGCAGGGAAAAACTGCTGGAAGAAGTATGGGGCTATGATTACATTGGCGATTTGCGAACTGTGGATGTAACAGTGCGCAGGTTGCGTGAAAAGATTGAGGATGATCCGGGTAATCCGATATATATTTGTACCAGGCGTGGAGCCGGTTATTATCTGAGGAGGCCGTCCTGATGAGTGTCGGCATGCAGGGGAAAATTGTCCTGCTCTATTCTCTGCTGATTTTGTTTGCCATGCAAGTGAGCGGAGTTTATTTGGTTAATTCATTAGAAGATTTTTACTTGCGCAACTATTCTTCTCAGCAGCTTTCTCAGGCAGAACTTATGGGAAGTTTCATGCGACGCTACCTGGCAGAGGGGGAAGAGCAGAAAGAATATATCTCCTCTCTTATTACTGAATTTGGTGGTGGTACTCCGGACACGGAAACGATAGTTTTGGACCGTTACGGTCGGCTGCTGGGAGGTGCGGAGCAGAGCTATCTGTCTTTACCGAGAGAACGTGTAATCCAGGATGATATTCTTCTGGCCCTGGCCGGGAATACGGTGGAGGCAATACGTGTTGAACCAGAAACGGGGATGCGCAATTATTTTTTGGCCCTGCCTGTTAAAGATGGTTCAGCTGTGGAAGGCGTTATATTCGTGAGAGGATCCCTGGAAGATATTTACCTTAAACTTCACGAGATTAAAATGATGCTTATTACCGGCTGGAGTATTGTGCTGGGGATTGCCATAGTGGTTAGTTTTATGTTGACAAGAACCATTACCAGGCCGATCCGGGAGGTGACTTCCAGGGCGGCGGCCATGGCCGATGGTGACTTCTCACAGCTGATAGAGGTGCGCTCCGAGGACGAAATCGGTGAACTGGGTGGGATGTTTAACTTTTTAACCTCTCAATTGCAGGACACCTTAAGTGCCATATCCGGGGAAAAGAATAAAGTGGAAGCCATCTTGAATTATATGACCGATGGCATAATTGCTTTTAATAACGAGAAAAAGGTTATCCACCTAAATCCGGCCGCAGAGACCGTGCTATCCTGGGTTGGTGTTTCCCCTGGCGAAGGTATGTCCGGGGAGATGATTTTGGGTAATTTTTTTGATCGTGAGGAACTTGAGAAATTGCTAAGCAGCAGGGAACCTACTACCAGGGAAGTGCATCTGAAAGAGCCCTATGAAAAGACGTTACAGATTCATTTCGCACCTTTTGAGGAAAAAGAACGGCAAAAAGGGATGCTGGTAGTTCTGCATGATTTTACCAGAGAAAGGGCTTATGCCCGTATGCAAGAAGAGTTTGCAGCCAATGTTTCTCATGAGTTGCGAACACCCTTGACCACTATCAAAAACTATGTTGAAACTCTCTTAAATGGTGCACAGGATAATGTAGAGGTAAGGGAACGTTTTTTGCATGTGGTGGACAACGAGACTGAACGAATGGTGAAATTGATTAAAGATCTTTTAATCCTTTCCCAGATTGATTACCAGGAAGCAAGATGGTTGAAGGAAAATATCGATATTTCCGTGGTAGTAGAGGAAGTTATTGAGCAGGTAGAGATGGAAAGCAAAGCTAAAGAAATCGACCTTGCTGTCAAGATTCCCCACGAAAGAATAACTGTGTATCTTGATAAGGATAAGATAAGGCAGGTGCTGTTGAACCTGCTAAGCAATGCACTGAAGTTTACCCCGTACGGCGGAAAAATCGAGATAAAAACCTTCCAGAAAGATGGTTACGTCCATATTTCCGTCTGCGATAACGGGGTAGGTATTCCCATTGATGAGAAGGAACGTGTTTTCGATCGTTTTTACCGGGTGGATAAGACCCGCTCCCGAGATTCCGGAGGTACAGGGTTGGGTCTTTCGATTGCCAAGCAGATTGTAGAGGCTCATGGGGGAAGCATATTTTTGGAGAGCAAACCTGGTGAGGGGACAGAGGTTACTTTTTCCCTGCCTCTTTTTATATCCAGAGACGATGAATCTTTAGCTACATCTTCATATATAGAAGTCCCGCCTTAAGTATTTCAGGGAGGTATGTTATTTGTTAGAAAAGGCTAAAACCATTTTGCTGATATTCTTTATTGTTTCAAGCCTGGTGCTAACATACAGGCTGTGGTTCGGTGGCCCCCACCTGGAAGAAGTGATGCTTCCAAGCTACGAGTATGCTTTCTTTACACCTCCTCCGGAGCATTCAGAGGTTATCAAGCCTTCCAAGATACTTTACCGTGGAGGAGACGAAGAAGCTCTTTTGTATTACCGTGGTCAGGAAGGCTATGAAGATCTATGGGATACTCTTTTAGATTATTTGAAAGACAGTATTCTTGCAAATGGCCTGCAAAATATAAGTGAGGAAGATAAAAACAACCTTATTGATGGGCTATCTACTCACGTGCTGGTTTATTTAAACCCTTTTGTTCCGCTGGAGTTTCTGGCGCCTGAAAGGGTTTATGGGGATAACAGGGACACAGAGGTCAAAGAGATAGTTATGGTAGAAAATGATAGCTCCTGGTATATGTTTTTAAGAACAGAAAATGATAACCTTTTATCTACAGCCCTTCAGTTAGATAACGAGTTTAGAGAAACCGTTTCTTCCAAACAGGGGCATCTGTACATCCATCTGCCTGATTCCCTTTTTCTTGATATAGAGGGGGATTGTAAGAAGCAGTTGCGTGAACAGTTAGAAGATCAGCAGGATCAGGAAGAAGCGGAACCGGTGGAAGAGGGGGAAGATGAAGGAGACTCAGAAGAAACAAATAATGACTCCGCTATAGCTGAAGAGAATGAAGAAGAAAATAATGGTAATAACGGTGCAAAAGATGATGAAGTAAATGAGGCAAATGCGGAAAGTGAAGATGATGAATTGAAGGATGAAGTAGATGAAGTAGAGGATGTCCAAGATGAAGAACCCCCTGCTGATTTATGGGAAATTAAGACAGAAGGAAATCTTTATCTTCCCGAAAAGGAGCTTTTGGGGGCGGAGGTAGCTTTGGAAAAGGAAGATATTCCCGTAGGGGAACTTGTCCAAGCTTTCTTTTTTGACCCCTCCATGGCCAGGCGTATTGAAGAAAGGGACGAGGCCATATTTTTTACCGATGGCGAAAAAGGATTGCGCATCTATCCTACAGGACTTGTGGAATATGCTGCCCCTATGCTGGAACGTGGCCTCAGTACCATCTCTTACAGTACTGCCCTAAAAAAAGCAGCTGAAAGCCAGAGCTTGTATGGCGGTTGGCAGGAAGGAAGTTATCTGGTAGAGTCGCTGAGGACAGAAACTGGCTACAGGTTTAAATGGAGCCCGGTCATCAAAGGTCTGCCTCTCGAAGGTGAAAATGCTGGTAGTGAGATGCTGGTCAATGAGCAAGGTATCCCTTATTACAGCAGAAATTTTTTTGTAGCTAACAATTACAGGGGAAGCATACCTTTTCGGCCTTATGCAGAAGCTCTCTGTGAAGCAATTATCCTTTATAGAGATGAACTTGAAGAGCGCAGGGCCACCCTTTTATTATTGAAACCTGTTATGTATATTTTAGGTGAAGGGGAAGAACAAAAGGGCGTCCCTGCCTGGAAGGTAATTTTTGAAGAAACGGGAGCAATATACTTGCATTGGAGAAGCCTTGAGGAGCTTCCCGGATAAGGCCTCAAATACTATTCAGTTTATATTAATGGTGGTGAAATAATGGATCTTTCCAGGGCCAAAACAGTCCTGATCTTTACCTTTTTGTTTTTAAATATCTTTCTTCTTTACCATATCCTGGAAGAGGAGGCAGGTACCTCTGACTTCTTTAGCCAGGAGGAACACGTTACCGGGCTGGAAGAGGCTTTGGAAGAAGCAGATCTGGTGCTGGATATAACCCTTCCTCGAGGGGGTATGAGGTGTGCTTATCTTGTAGTAGAACCGTGGAGAATAGAAGAGGAAATGCTTATTACTGAGCTTTGGAATGCTCTTGAAGACGAGGAGAGACCTTTCCCTGAAGTGGCAAAAAATATTGATAGTGCTCAGGGTGAAACCGATTCAGAAATAACAATATACCAATTTGGCAATTATGAGCTCGCTGTAAGCGAAGAGGGATCACTATCGTTTAAAAGGCTAAGCTTTCCGTCCTCCGGAGAAGAATATATGGAAACAGAAAATATTGAGGAAGATTATATGGAACTGGCCGGAGAGTTTATAGAACAGATCTCTTTTTTGCAAGGTTTTAGCCATGACTTCTACCAGCAAAGAGAGGGACAGGTAATTATTTATTATGCACAGGAGTTTGAAGGTTTTCCACTTTACACCGGATATCTGCAGCTATTTATGAGTAATGGCCATATCGAAGCATTTCACCTATATCGCTTGCAGCCCAGAGAGTTTGCACAGCAGACCAGAGAAATTATCCCTCCTTCTACCGCGCTGCTTCGTTTTCTGGAGGAATATAGTGGCGGCTTTGCAGGAGCAGAGATTCTTGAATTTTCTTTGGGTTATTACAGCCAAAAATATGACGCTGACAGGTGGGAAATTCCTCCTGCATGGAGGATTCGACTGAGTAATGACGAATTATATTATATTAACGCTTTTACCGGTTCTCTCGAACGTTAGTAAATAAGTGATAGAAATGCAACCTATTCCAAAGAGATTTAAGGAGGCACATATTTGTCTGAGAAGCTATTGATTACCGGGAAACAAACGATCAAGGGCCGGGTAAAAGTTAACGGCGCCAAAAATGCAGCTGTTGCTATTTTGCCGGCAGCTTTACTAACTGAAGGCCAGGGGGTCATAAGTAACTTGCCCAGGATAACCGATATCCACATGCTGGTAGAAATTCTATCTGCCCTGGGTGCTGATATCTCTTTCAATAAGGAAGGGAGCCTGGTAGTAAATTCTGCTGGAGTTAATAGGTTTGACCCTCCTCCTCAGTTGGTTAACAGGCTGAGAGCTTCTTATTACTTGATGGGTAGTTTACTAGGACGTTTCAAGCAAGTTGAAATTCCCATGCCCGGTGGTTGTGACCTGGGACCGCGCCCTATCGATCAGCATATCAAGGGTTTTTCAGCACTGGGTGCACAGGTGGAAATGGAGCGAGGCATGGTCATACTTAAAGCCAAAAAATTGACGGGGGCGCATATATATTTAGACGTAATTAGCGTGGGAGCGACGATAAACATAATGCTGGCCGCGGTTTTGGCAGAAGGGAAAACAGTTATCGAAAATGTGGCCAGGGAACCTGAAATTGTGGACGTGGCCAATTTTTTGAATGCCATGGGTGCACATGTTGTAGGTGCCGGAACCGATGTTATTAAGATCCAGGGTGTTAAGGAGCTGGGCGGGGTGGAGCATAATGTTATCCCTGACCGCATTGAAGCAGGTACCTTTATGATTGCTGCTGCTGCCACGGGAGGAGAAGCAGTAATTGAAGAGGTGATACCAAAACACCTGGATTCTATAATAGCAAAATTAAGGGAAGTGGGAAAGGAATTAGAGGTTGGGCCTGACTGGATCAAGGTTATGGCCAATAATCCCTTTTACCCCTTGGATCTTAAAACATTTCCTTATCCAGGATTTCCTACTGATCTGCAGCCCCCTGTTATGGTGCTGTTAACCATGGCTCCGGGGCTTAGTTTCATTACCGAGAATGTTTTTGAAAGGCGTTTCAGGCACGTGGATGAACTGTGTAAAATGGGAGCCAAGATTAAACTGGAAGGACGAACTGCTATTATTGAGGGTGGGCACGAACTGACAGGTGCTTCTGTACAAGCCGGCGATCTCCGGGGAGGGGCAGCATTTATTATCGCCGGGCTTATCTCTGAAGGGGAAACTTATCTGGATGGCCTGGAGCATATAGATCGGGGGTATGAAAGAATAGAAGAGCGTTTTTCTGGGTTAGGGGTCAAGCTGCAACGAATTACTTCTGAAAAACCATGAAATATGTGAAATTATTTCCCGGGAAATAATTAATTTTCCGGGTTTGAGTTGTTTTTGTTAATGTGTTATATTGTACCCATCCTTGTGTTGATCTGCATGTGCAAAGATTAATATTGGGAGGGCTTAGTTAAGCGGGGTGTAAAAGATGGATTATCGCCATAACGATTTTGGAGGGCGGAGGAGAAATACATCTTTTTGGAAAGGTTTATTTCTGGGTATTGCTGTGGGTAGTTTGCTGCTCGCTATTTTTTTCTTTTATTTTGCAGGCGTCATTATTTCGCAGGTTAACAGCAGTGAGGCCCAAGCACCTCCGGCTGTGGAAGAGAACACTGCCAACCGTGGAGAGGAGAGCCCGGATGTTCCCCTGGAGGCCAGGGAATACTACCTGGCTGTGGTGGAAGCTGCTGAGTCGGTTACACCTTCCGTGGTAGGAATAAGTAATTACGGTATGGTTTATGATTTTTGGGGTAGAGGTCAGGAGCAGGAGAGGGGAACCGGTTCCGGAGTTATCATTGATTCAAGTGGCTTGATTGTTACCAACTACCATGTGATCGAAGGAGCCGAAGAGCTTGTCGTGACCAAGGGCTCGGGCGAGGAATACCCTGCCGAAATTATCGGCTCTGATCCTCCAACAGATCTGGCTGTATTAAAAATTGATGAGGAAAATTTACCGGCAGCAGAATTGGACGACTCTGATAACCTGCGCCCCGGGGAGCCTGCTATTGCAATTGGTAATCCGCTGGGGCTTGATTTTCAGCAAACCATTACCCAGGGGGTTATCAGTGCCAGCAACCGTTCTATTACTATCCAGGGTCAAAAGTTTACTTTTATCCAGACTGATGCTGCGATAAATGAGGGTAACAGCGGAGGCCCCCTGGTTAACATTTACGGTAAAGTTATCGGAATAAACACAGCCAAAATTGGGATGCCTGGGGTGGAAGGAATGGGGTTTGCCATTCCCAGCAATAAAGTACGCGAGGTTACCACTGAGCTGATAGAAGAAGGAAGAGTAAGCAGACCTTGGATGGGGGTCAATATTACGGATATATCTCCCATGGACGCCCAACGCTTTGAGCTGGACATTGAAGAAGGTGTACTGGTAACAGAAGTTGTTCCTAACAGTCCTGCCCAAGCTGCCGGTATGCAGCCCTTGGACGTAATTGTGGCCATTAATGATAGGGAGATCAAAGAGGCCAGCGAACTGCAGCATACTATCTACGAGTACAGTATTGGACAGAACATAGAGGTGACCTTGCTGCGGGAAAGTGAAGAAATTGTATTGCCTGTAACTTTAGATGAAATGCCAGAGAATATTAATTAAGAGTAAATTTGCGGTAAATCTGGCGGGGCAGGAATTCTTTTCCTGCCCCGGTTTTTGTGATAGGAAGGGATGATTAAGGGCATGGCAGTAGTTTTTATATTTATCGATGGTATTGGCCTGGGCAGCGCTAGCAGCAGTAATCCGTTTTGCACGGCTGATACTCCATTTTTTTCTAAAATACTGGAGGGAAACTCCCTCTGTATTGAGGCTGCCGATAAAGATTATCGGACCTTTTCCCTTTTGGCTTTGGATGCTACCCTGGGCGTGGAGGGTCTTCCGCAGAGTGCAACCGGACAAGCAACTCTTTTCACGGGGGAGAATGCCCCTTCCCTGTTGGGCTACCATCTACACGGCTTTCCTAACCGGGAGTTACAAGAGCTGTTGAAAGAAAAAGGCATGTTCAAGCGTTTGAGGGAACGTTTTTTGAATGCAACTTTTGCCAATGCGTTTAGGCCTTTTATTTTTGACGAACTTAAAGAGGGTTTTAAGGGGAGTTATTCTTGTTCTACCCTGGTCAATTATTATGCTGGCCTACCTTTCCGCAGCCTTCACGATTTGCAAGAGGGTCGCGCTGTATATATGGATATCACTAACAGGCTTCTGCCAGAAATGGGATTTGAAATAGCGGCTGTCACACCACAGCAGGCAGGTGAAAGATTGGCGAGTATATCTCGGGATTACCACCTGACCTTTTATGAACATTTTATAACTGATATTGCCGGGCACAAGGGTGTACCCGCTGAAGCAGAAGAAGCGGTAAAGACCCTGGATGCTTTCTTGGCGGCTGTTGCCGCCAGTATGGATCTGCAAAACGATACCCTGCTGATAACCAGTGACCATGGGAACTTGGAGAATACCAGGGACAGGGTGCATACTTATAATCCTGTCCCAGCCCTAATAGCAGGGAAGGACCGCAAGCGGGCAACGTTTTTTCTGGGGAAACAAAAAGATATTTGTGGGGTTTTCCCCGCTCTGCAAGATATATTATTAACGCTGAATAGCTCTCTAACAACTCCTGCCAGTTTTCACAATAGACAACCGTAAAAGCTTTGTTTTGCCGGCAGGTGGATGCATATGGCAGGAAACCATATTTCAGGCCATTAACCCGTAATTTAGCACATTTCAGGCGAGGTGCCAACAATAAATATACGTATTATAGTGATTGGAAAACTGAAGGAAAAGTTTTATCAAAAAGGTGTGGATCATTACCTGAAGAGGCTTTCACCCTATGCCAGGGTGAATATAATAGAAATTGCCGAAGCTCGGGAAAAGGGCAGGGGAGCTTCGGCAACCAGGCAAGTTTTATACGAAGAAGGTAGAGGTATTCAGAGGTGTCTTAGCAGTGATTCTTATCTGCTAGTACTTACTCAGGAAGGAAAAGTCTTTACTTCTGCAGAACTGGCACTTCACCTGGAGATGCTGCTCATACAGGGAAAGAGCAAGATAGATATTGTGATTGGTGGGCCGCTGGGACTGTCTGAAGAGGTGAAAGAAAAGGGGGATTTACTTCTTTCTCTTTCGGAGCTGACCTTTCCCCATCGACTTGCCCGGCTTATTATTTTGGAACAGCTCTACCGCTGTTTTAAGATCAACAAAAGTGAACCATATCATCGCTGAAAAAATTAACTCCGATGAGGATTGCTCATCAGGGCAAATTTCTGGGTAGTATTTCCATCTCAAGCAGGTCTTGTATTAGGCATTGCTCACTCCTATGTTCGCAAGGCTCCAGGCAATACAAGGGAGTAGACATGTATTTTTCCCCTCTGTCAGGGATAATGACCACAATTAGACCTTTGTCCAGGGTCTGGGCCAGTTGGACTGCTACGTGACAGGCAGCTCCTGCACTCATGCCAGCGAATATCCCTTCTTCCCTGGAAAGTCTCTTGGCCATGGCAAAGGCGTTATCATCGGAGATAAATACTTTTTCATCCAACAGCTCCGGATTATAAATTTGTGGGATAATAGCTTCGTCCATGTTTTTTAAACCCTGAATTTTATGGCATTTGTTAGGTTCAACACCTATTACCTTGATCCCAGGGTTATATTCTTTTAAACGTCTGGAGCATCCCATCAGTGTTCCTGTGGTTCCCATGCCAGCCACAAAATGTGTTATTTCGCCTTCTGTCTGCCCCCATATCTCCGGGGCCGTAGTCTCGTAATGAGCCAGGCTGTTGGCGGGATTAGAAAACTGGTCCGGCATGTAGTAGCGGTTAGGGTATTTAGAGGCTATTTCCCTTGCTTTTTCAATGGCTCCGTCTGTTCCCTTTTCGCCTGGGGTAAGCAGGATTTCTGCTCCCATGGCTTCAATCATTTTGCGCCGTTCCTCACTCATCCACTCTGACATGGTTACCAACAGGCGGTATCCCTTCAAGGACGCTACCAGTGCTAAACCGATGCCGGTGTTCCCGCTGGTTGGTTCTACGATAATTTTATCTCTGGTTAGCGCCCCCGCTTTTTCGGCGTTGGTGATCATGTAATAGGCTATCCTGTCTTTTACACTTCCCCCAGGGTTGTAGCCTTCCAGTTTTACAGCCATTGTCACCTTCGGGTTGGGATTTATTCTTTTTATTTTTACCAGAGGTGTATTACCTATAGTTGACAGTAGATCCTCTTTCATTAGAGCAGGTCACCTCCCCCTTAAGTTGTTGTGGATTCTAATTATCATTTAATTATACCATACTTTTTTGAGGGGGAAATCATTTTTCGCTACTAAAATGTGGGATTTTTCCTATGGCTGAAATAGCGACCCCGGAAAAGATAGCATGGCGTATTGTTTACAATTCTGATATAATAATCGAGAACAATTTTGGCAGGAAAGGGGGCAAGTCCTTTTTTATTTTTTAAGAAGGGCGCAGTTATGATTTTAGAGAGATTGGAAGTCGGACCCTTTGGCACCAATTGTTACCTGGTGGCCTGTCCCGACACCAGGGAAGCAGTTATTATAGATCCCGGAGCTGAGGGAAACTTGATTATCAGGCGGTGTCAGGATAAAGGTTTGCAGGTTAAGTGCATTATTAACACCCATGGTCATATTGATCACGTAGGCGCTAATGAGGATCTCAGAAGCCATTTTAAAGTGCCGGTGTTTGTGCATGAAGCAGATCTGGCCCTTTACCGCAGTCCCAAGGCGGGTATGGCCCTTGCTATGGGTAGCAAAGAGGTGAAGCCTCCCGGCAAAACTTTCCGAGAAGGTGACGTGCTTCACTTCAGCAGCCTAAATATTAGAGTTATGGAAACTCCTGGTCACACCCCTGGCGGAGTAACCCTGGATATAAATGGAACTTTATTTTCGGGTGACACTCTTTTCGCCGGATCCATAGGGAGAACGGATATGCCCGGGGGGTCATACCGCCAGATTATTGAAAGCATAAAGAAACGGATACTTCCTTATGCGGACGAGACCAGGGTTTTTCCCGGGCACGGACCTCCAACTACAGTAGGGGAAGAACGGAAGTTCAACCCTTTTTTAACTTAGTACTGTGACCGTATTTATGTTATTAAGTACTTGGGTTTAGAAAGAAGGTGTCGGCAAGGTGAAGTTGAAACCGGAAAAGTTTATGATTGTTGCAGCCGCTGCTGAGGGAGAGCATTCCCTGACAGCTTTTGATTCAGCCCTTTTAAAGGCGGGGATAGGAAATATAAACCTGGTTAGACTTAGCAGTATTCTGCCTCCTGCTTGTATCGAAGAAAAAGAAGGTATAGATTTTCCACTGGGAGCCTTTGTTCCTACTGCTTATGGCACTATTTGCAGTGAAAAAGAAGGAGAACTTATCTCTGCAGCAGTAGGAATAGGCTTTTCTCCGGATAGTTTTGGCATTATTATGGAGCATGCTGGCACATGTACTGGGGACGAAGCCAGGGCAAAAGTAGAAATAATGATAAAAGAGGCTTTTAGCAACCGCGAATTGGAGTTAAAGGATATACGCATTGAAAGCACAGAACATCGAGTGCAAAAAAACGGTGCTGCTATTGCTGCAGTTGCTCTCTGGTAATTATAAAAGAGGCGACATTTGAATAAAGGTTGGTGAAAGCATCTTGGAGATGGAATTGTGGTTTACGGAAAGGCAGACTACCAGCCTGGGGCTAAGCTTGAAAGTGAGAGAGACTTTGTACCGTGCCAGATCAGAATATCAGGAGATAGCAGTTCTGGATACGGAACAGTATGGCCGCATGCTGGTTTTAGATGGCATGGTGCAGACTACCGTTTCCGACGAATTCGTTTATCACGAGATGATTTCGCATGTCCCGATGAGGACTCACCCCCATGCACAGGATATTCTGGTTATCGGTGGTGGGGATGGGGGTGTTGTACGGGAACTGTGCCGCTATCCTAACGTTACTTCCGTAACCCTGGTGGAAATAGACGGTGATGTGGTGGAAGCCGCCAGACGCTTTTTGCCTGAGATCAGTCTTGCCCTGGATGATCCCAGGGTGGAGGTTAGGATTACTGACGGGATTAAGTTTGCCAGTTCGGTGGAGGATTCTTATGATATAATAATAATTGATTCCACAGAACCTATGGGTCCGGCTGAAGGACTTTTTAACGAGGGCTTTTACCGGGACATCTTTAATGCGTTAAAAACTGACGGTCTTGTGGTTGCTCAGACGGAATCTCCTTTTGTTAATGCTTCTCTTATCAATAGAGTTTTTCGCTTTATCAACTCTATTTTTCCTGTCTGCCACCTTTATCTTGCCCCTATCCCTACCTATCCCAGTGGTCTCTGGAGTTTTACCATGGGTTCCAAGCACTACAGCCCCCTGTCACCGGCGAAAAATTTCCTCCCTAAAGGGATAAAATATTACACGCCAGATGTGCACTTCAGCTCTTTTTCTCTCCCTGTTTTTGTACAGGAACTGCTTTCACACGCTTCTGAAAACACTGAGGGGGAGGACTGAGGCTTTGAATTTATGGGGATTTCCTGCTGTCGAAAAAAAGGGAATTTTTATGGCCGCCCGCCAGGAGATAACTGAAGAAGGGGGCGTTCTTCTGGGGGCTCCACTTGATGATACGGGCTCTTTCAGAACGGGTAGCCGCTTTGCGCCGGAACAGATCAGGTCTGTCTCCAGGGCACTTGAAGAATACAGTATGCGGCTTGGAAAAGATTTAAGGAATATACCCTTTTTTGATGTGGGCGACCTTCTGCTGACTCCAGGGAATACCCGCGGTGCTGTGGAAGTTGTTTCTCAAGCGGTAGCTTCGTTGTTAAAAGCCGGTCAAAAACCCTTTATAATGGGAGGAGAGCATACCGTAACTGTGCCTGCCGTAAGGGAGTGCCAAAATCATTACGGGCCGCTTGCCGTTTTATATTTCGATGCTCATGCTGACCTGCGTCCTTCCTATGGAGAGATGGAACTTTCTCATGCCTGCACTGCCTACCAGTTAAAGCAAATGCAAGGAGTATCTCTTTACCAGTTTGGGATCCGTTCTGCCGATGGCGATGAGCTTTCCTCGGCTGATGAAGGTTGTTTTTTCCCTTATAAAGTCATAGAACCCTTAGAGTCAATCCTTTCGACGCTAGCGGATAGTTACTTATATATAACTCTGGATATGGATGTTGTTGATCCTGCTTATGCTCCGGGGGTTTCTGTGCCTGAGCCCGGGGGTGTTTCCGCGGGGGAAATTTTAGAGGTTATTTCTCTTCTGGAGCGCTATAAGAAACAGATTGTCGGGATAGACCTGGTGGAGATTTGCCCCGCTTATGATTCTTCACAAATAACGGCCATGCTCGGAGCGAAAATTATTCGGGAAGCTCTGCTATCTTTTTTATAAGTCCCATTACATAAGTATTAAATATTTAAACAGTTTTTGCGGAGTAATCGTAAATTTTTCAAGCTGAGCCTGTCACTGCGCGAAAGCGGATTCTAAAGGGAGAGGAGAGTGGAAAAGTGGGTGTGAAATACATATTTATAACTGGGGGCGTGGTATCTTCGCTGGGCAAAGGTATTACTGCAGCCTCCTTGGGACGTCTTCTAAAAAGCCGTGGGCTTAGTGTTAGCATTCAAAAGTTGGATCCTTATATCAACGTAGACCCTGGTACCATGAGCCCCTACCAGCATGGTGAAGTTTTTATAACCGATGATGGCGCGGAGACAGATCTTGATCTGGGGCACTATGAACGTTTTATTGATTTCAATTTATCCAGAAATAATAATGTTACCACGGGTATGATTTATTGGTCTGTGATCAATAAAGAACGTCAGGGAGTCTACCTTGGAGGGACCGTGCAGGTAATCCCCCATATTACCAACGAGATTAAGGATAGTATTATGAGGGTTGGCAAAGATCCCCGTGTGGAAGTGGTTATTACAGAGATAGGGGGTACCGTAGGGGATATAGAAAGTTTACCCTTTCTGGAGGCTATTCGCCAGATGAAGACCGATCTGGGCCGTGAAAATATTTGTTATATCCATGTTACCCTGGTCCCGTTTCTCCAATCCACAGGGGAGATTAAGACAAAGCCGACGCAACACAGTGTTAAGGAACTACGCAGTATAGGCATTCAACCCGATATAATTGTTTCCCGAACAGACCACTCTCTTTCAGATGATTTAAGGGATAAAATTGCTCTTTTTTGTGATATTAAATCTCGAGAAGTTATCGAAAATATCAGTGTAAATAATATATACCAGGTGCCGCTTTTGCTTATGGAAGAAGGACTGGATAACATTGTCTTGGAAAAATTGGGGCTGGGGAAAAGGGAAGCGGACCTGCTTGATTGGATAGAGATGGTAGATAAGATCAACTCCCTGGAAGGAGAAGTTACCATAGCCCTGGTAGGCAAGTACACAGCCTTGAAGGATGCCTACCTTAGCATTTTGGAGGCTCTTTGCCATGCCGGGATAGTTCACGAAGTAAAAGTTAATATACGCTGGATAAATGCAGAGAAGGTGGAAAATTGTTCTTCTGAAAAAGAGTTAACGGAACTTTTTAGGGAAGTAGATGGAATTTTGGTGCCCGGCGGGTTTGGGGAAAGGGGCATTGAAGGCAAAATTAATAGCGTGCGCTTTGCCCGTGAACGGGGAGTGCCTTTCCTGGGCCTTTGCCTGGGTTTACACTGTGTCGTTATAGAAATGGCCCGCCACGTTTGCGGTTTTAGTAACGCTCATTCTGTAGAGTTCGATCCCCAAACCTCCTTTCCGGTAATCGACCTGCTCCCGGAACAGAGGGATATTTCTCAAAAAGGCGGAACAATGAGGTTGGGGCTGTACCCGTGCAAACTGGAAAAAAAGAGCAAAGCTTATGATGCTTACCAGGAAGAGATAATCTATGAAAGACACCGGCATCGTTTTGAGGTTAACAATTATTTTCGGGATGAACTCCAGGAATGTGGCATATTCTTTAGCGGTATTTCACCTGACGGGCGCTTGGTGGAGATTGTTGAGTTAAGAGATCACCCCTGGTTTGTGGCTACGCAGTTCCATCCCGAATTCAAATCCCGCCCCAACAGAGCTCATCCACTCTTCAAAGATTTTATTGGCATGGCCATGCGGCATAAGGAAAAAATTTAGCCCTATACTAAGGAATAAGCAGGAATGACCTGTCAAAAGTAGAAGTAAGAGCTGAGTATTACGCTCAGCGATGTATCTAGTTGGTTCCTTCTCTTGTAAGAAGGGAGAGCAGCGATAGTTATGAGGTTTTTTGGTAATATATATAGAGTAATCTTCAGTTATCATAAGGGTCTGGAGCACGTCGCTGAACAAAAAAATATATGGCAGGGACTTGGCATCTACCTGGCTGTGACCTTGCTGGCTTTATACTCCGCGATAACTGTTTACCTTTCTGTTGGGGAAGAAATACTGCAGGTACCGGCCGAATTGTCGCATTTTCTTCCGCGGCATGTTTTTGACAGTGTGCTGCTGTTTCTTCCGGTCGCAGTATTGTTATTTCACCTGGTATTCGGTCCCCTTTATTTTCTTCTTTCCGTTGCGATTTTTCATTTTGTGGCCAATTTGCTTGGTGTTCGTGGAAATGTTTATGCTGTTGGAGCGGTTGTGGGGTATGCTTACCTTCCCTACCTTTTAGTAGCGCTGGGAGGACTGTTAAGCCACCTCGAACTGGTTAGTGTTACCCTGTATCTTTTTGTGGTTGCTTTTTTCTGGTCTACTTTTTTAAAAATCGCCGGCTTAAAGCAAGCATATGTTTTTACCTGGAGAAGGGCAGCGTTCGTTTTTTTTATGCCTCTAATAGCCCTTCTTTCAGCTACTATTCTATTTTTATTGCTTTCCATCGTCTTTTTGATTCCACCTATATTACACTTTTTGGAAAACTTATAAAAACAGCTGTAATATAAATTGACTCGCAGGTGTTCAGCTTGCCTTTTAAGCCAAGATTCTACTGTGCAGGCAAATACCTTGTGAAGAATTTTGTGTTTTCCCCCCAATTTTAAGCTAATTGAAAGGATGAGTTGCGGTGAAATTTTTCTTGGATACGGCTAATCTTGAGGAAATCAAGGAAGCGTCTTCACTAGGCGTGCTGCGTGGTGTTACCACAAATCCTTCTCTGGTCTCGAAGGAAAAAGTGGCTTTGGAGGAACAGGTTGAAAAGATCTGTGCCCTGGTGCAAGATTATCCGGTCAGCGTTGAGGTTCTAAGCACTTCGGCCCGAGAAATGGTTGCAGAAGCCCGGCGCCTGGCAGGAATAGCTTCCAATATTGTAATAAAAATTCCCATCTGTATCGAAGGTTTAAAAGCGGTCTATGCTCTCACTAATGGCGAAAACAAAGTTCCTTGCAATGTAACGCTGGTTTTTTCATTTAACCAGGCTTTGCTGGCTGCCATCGCTGGCGCTGCTTATGTAAGCCCTTTCCTGGGGCGTATTGATGATATCGGAGGAGATGGCGTCGGTTTGGTAGAAGATATTGTGGCCATATTTGAAAAACAAAAGATGGATAAAACAGAGGTAATCGCGGCCAGTATTAGGCACCCTCGCCATGTGCACCAGGTAGCAGCGGCTGGAGCGCATATTGCAACCGTTCCTTTTTCAGTATTAAAACAGATGGCCGGCCATCCTCTAACCGATCTGGGAATAGAAAAGTTTGAAGCTGACTGGGCCCGGGCCCTGGAAGCCATGAATTCGTTGCCAGGTACTGAGCCTGGATAGTCACCTTCTCGTTTTGTATGCAAACCTTCTAAGAGATAGATTTTAATAAAAAGGGAGTTGTTGTTATGGATCGCGAGCTGGCCCTGGAGTTTGTTAGAGTCACAGAGGCGGCGGCTTTGGCAACGGGCAGGCTCATGGGGCGAGGTGATAAGATCGCAGCGGATGATGCTGCCGTTGAAGCTATGCGCAAAGCCTTTGATACTGTTTATATTGATGGTGTGGTAGTTATAGGTGAAGGTGAAATGGATGAAGCTCCTATGTTATATATCGGGGAGAGAGTGGGGGCCAGGGTTGCGCCCCATGTAGATGTGGCAGTAGATCCCTTGGAAGGAACAAACCTGGTTTCCAAGGGTCTTCCCAATGCCTTGTCGGTTTTGGCTGTAGCTCCTCGAAATTGCATGCTTCATGCTCCAGATATATATATGGATAAGATAGCAGTAGGTCCCCGTGCAGCCGGGTGTATTGATCTTGATGATTCTATCGAGGATAATTTAAGCAGGACGGCAAAATCTCTGGGGAAAAAACTTGAGGACATGGTGGCTATTATTCTTGATCGTCCCAGGCACCAACAGACTATTGACGAATTGCGCCGCCTGGGTGCAAGGGTGAAACTTATCAGTGACGGTGACGTTTCTGCTGCTATCGCCACTTCTTTTGACTGGACGGGTGTGGATATTCTTTTTGGTATCGGCGGGGCTCCGGAGGGCGTGTTAGCAGCAGCGGCCTTAAAATGTCTCGGCGGTGAAATGCAGGGCAGACTTCTCCCCGAAAATCAAGAAGAAAAAAAAAGAGTTGTGGAGATGGGCTTACAAGATACGTTACAGCTATTAAAGATGGAAGATTTGATTGCGGGAGACGATGTTATTTTTACTGCCACGGGTATTACGGACGGTGATTTTCTACAGGGTGTAAGGTATGCCGGAGATTGTGCTACCACCCATTCTGTTGTTATGCGAAGTATGACGGGTACAGTAAGGTTTGTCCAGGCTACACACAGGCTTGATAAAAAGCCTCATTTTGTAGCCAGAACCTGTAATGCCTCCACGTAAATTAACATCATAATTAAGAAAGAGAGATAATGGTTATGCAATTAAATGAACTGGAAACAATGAATCTGGAAGAATTACAACATCTGGCTAAAGAGTCAGAGATTAAAGGGGTCAGCGGACTAAAAAAGAAGGATCTGATTTTTGCCCTGCTAAGACAAAAAGCAGAAGCGGAGGGCCTGGCGTTTGCTCAGGGAGTTCTGGAGATCATGCCGGATGGTTTTGGTTTTTTGCGCAGGGTTAATTATCTTCCACACGAGGATGATATTTACATTTCTGCTTCTCAAATTAGGCGTTTTGAGTTGCGTACAGGAGACATGGTTTCCGGAAAGGTAAGGCCCCCCAAGGAAAATGAACGTTACTTTGCCCTCCTGCATGTCGATGCTGTTAACGATCAGGATCCTGAAAAAGCTTCCAGCCGCCCGCATTTTGCTGAACTTATTCCTATCCACCCCCAGGAACAACTTGTACTGGAAAAGGAGCCGGATGATCTGGCTACCAGGATTATTGATCTTCTAATACCCATTGGTAGAGGCCAGCGTGGCTTAATTGTCTCTCCTCCCAAGGCAGGTAAAACGGTTCTCCTGAAAAATATAGCCAACAGCCTTACCGAGAACTATCCATCACTTATCCTCATTGTCCTGCTCATCGACGAGAGACCGGAAGAAGTGACTGATATGCGTCGTTCGGTTAACGGGGAAGTATTAAGCTCCACTTTTGATGAAAAACCGGAGAACCATGTTCGCTTGGCTGAACTAGTGATGGAGAGAGCCCAGCGTTTGGTAGAACACGGTTTAGACGTAGTTATACTTTTGGACAGTATCACCAGGCTTACCAGGGCTTACAACCTGGTTAACCCTCCCAGCGGGAGAACGCTTTCGGGGGGGATTGACCCTGCGGCCTTTCATAAGCCCAAGCGTTTCTTTGGAGCGGCCAGGAATATTGATGAAGGTGGAAGTCTGACTATGCTGGCCACAACCCTGGTAGAAACCGGCAGCCGTATGGATGATGTAATCTACGAGGAATTCAAAGGTACAGGGAACATGGAGTTGCACCTGGATCGCAAGCTGGCTGAAAGACGATATTTCCCGGCCATTGATATTACCCGTTCCGGAACAAGACGAGAAGAGTTGTTGCTGGACAAGAATTCTTTGGAACTGATGTGGGCACTCAGACGTTCCATGGGGAATACTTCTTCTACAGAGTTCCTGGAGGCGCTCATGGAGCGCCTAAAAAAGACCAAGTCCAATGCTTCTTTTTTATCTAACCTCCATACCATGGCTTGATTCTTGTGAGATTTACAGTCCCCGCTGAGCCTGGTGATACTAACTCTGTCAAGGTTAAATCGTAATTGATATCGCAGGGGTGTTGTCAAAACACCCTGTTTTGTGCTATTATAAGTCGTGTATATGCATGAAATTAGCCAGTGTTGATCTGCCCGGGTTTTTATAGCAAGGGTAACACTTGAAGGGGAAGTGAGGTGTAGGCATGAAAGAGGGCATTCATCCTCCTTATCAGAAAACAAAAATTACCTGTGCCTGTGGGACCAGCTATGAAGTTGGTTCAGCCAAGACAGATTTGAAAGTAGAAATCTGTTCCAACTGTCATCCGTTTTTTACAGGTAAACAAAAGTTTGTGGATACGGGTGGACGTGTAGAGCGCTTTAAGCGCAAATATGGAATGGAAAAGTAGAGTGAAAAAACAGGGCCAGCAGCCCTGTTTTTTCAGCCATAGGAAAGAAAGGTGCTGCTTCGGTGAGCGAAGAGAGGGTAAATATCGGCGGGCAAGCTGTAGTGGAGGGCGTGATGATGCGCAATAAGTCCGATGTGGCTATTGCGGTCCGGCGAAGCGAAGGTGATATAGCGCTTAAAAAGATAGATTTTGTATCTTTCAACGAACGCTATGCGTTTTTAAAATGGCCCCTGCTGCGTGGGATGGTAGCTTTTGTGGAAGCACTTGTGCTGGGTTTCCGTTCTCTTTCCATTTCTGCTGAGCAGGCCCTGGAAGAAGAGGAAGAAGAATTAAAAGGTTGGGAACTTCCGCTGACCATGGCTATCGCCCTGGCAGCGGGGATAGGGCTTTTTATTCTCCTTCCTACAGTACTTATGACATACCTTCGCCAGGGAGTTGATAATCCACTTCTTTTAAATTTGGGAGAAGGGATGCTAAGACTGCTAATTTTTTTAAGCTATATTTTTTTAATTTCGCGCTGGCAGGAGGTGGCGCGAGTTTTCCAGTACCACGGAGCTGAACATAAAGCTATTGCCTGTTATGAGGCCGGGCATCCGTTGACGGTGGATAATGCACGTCCTTTTAGCACACTTCACCGGCGCTGCGGAACCAGTTTTCTGCTGATCGTGATGGTTACCAGTATTATTTTGTTCTCATTTTTTGGTTGGCCTGAACTATGGCAAAGGATTCTTATCAGGCTTTCTCTTCTGCCTCTTGTAGCCGGGCTTTCCTATGAGAGTATACGTCTTGCCGGCCTGAAAGATAATCTATTTACCAGGATTATTTCCCAGCCCGGGCTTTGGCTGCAGCATTTAACAACCAAAAAGCCTGTAGATGAACAGGTAGAGGTAGCCATATGTGCTCTTAACGCGGTGATGCCTGATTCCCAAAACAAGGGTAGTATTATTATAGAAAAACAAGCAGAAGCCTTGTAAACAGCGTGTCTTGATGATGGAGGTTTTCATAATGTGGGAAAAATTAAAAGCCCTGGAGGAACGTTATGCTCAGCTGGAAGAGCAGTTAAGTGATCCAGAAGTTATAAAAGACCAGCAGCGATGGCAAAAATATACGCGAGAACATGCGGAACTTTCGGATATCATAGAAGCATTCCGCCATTTGCAAAGGGTGGAAAAGGAGCTTTCTGAAGCCCAAGAGATGCTGAAAGAAAAGCAGGAAGAAGAGATGGCGCTTTTCTTAAAAGAAGAGCTGGCAAGCCTGGAAGAGGAGAAAGAAAAGCTGGAGGAACAGCTTAGATTGCTTTTACTCCCACGAGATCCCAATGATGAAAAAGATGTAATTGTGGAGCTTCGTGCAGGCACAGGTGGAGAAGAAGCCGGTCTTTTTGTTGGTGATCTGCTGCGGATGTATTCACGTTTTGCGGAGAAAAAAAATTGGAAAATGGAATTACTGAACTCCCATCCCACGGATATAGGTGGTTTTAAAGAAATAGTTTTTTCTGTAAGTGGTAAGGGTGCCTACAGCCAACTGAAGTTTGAAAGCGGTGTCCACCGGGTGCAAAGAATTCCCAGCACCGAATCCGGAGGACGTATTCATACTTCTGCAGCTACAGTGGCCGTTTTACCCGAAGCAGAAGAAGTGGACCTGGAGATAGACCCCCAGGATCTTCGGCTCGATACGTTCTGTTCCACCGGACCCGGGGGGCAAAGTGTCAATACAACTCAATCTGCGGTGCGTATAACGCATCTTCCCACCAATACCGTGGTAAGCTGTCAGGATGAAAAGTCGCAACACAAAAACCGTGACAAAGCCATGAGAGTTTTAAGAGCGCGGTTGTTGGACCAAATGTTAACAGAACAACAGCAGGAACAAGCCCAGGAAAGGCGAAGCCAGGTTGGAAGTGGGGACCGCAGCGAAAGGATACGTACCTATAACTTTCCCCAGAATAGGGTAACGGATCACCGTATCGGGTTAACTTTGCATAAACTGGACCAAATTTTGGAGGGAGAACTCCAGGCCATTATTGATGCCCTGGTAGCTTATGAGAGAGCGGAGCAGCTTAAGGCGGCTCAGTAATTTCTTCAAAAGAAAGCATTATAAATATTCTGCAGGAAAGCACTGAAAAACATGACACCAAAGCGCATAAAGCTTAGTATAAAAGAGGCCTTGTTAGAGGCCACTTCTTTTTTGAGACTCCGAGATGTGGATCATCCCCGTGGCGAGGCTGAATTTATCCTGGCTTTTTCCCTTAAGCAGGATAGAATTTATCTTTACTCCAACAGTGAGAGAATGCTCTCCACGTCGCAGGTGGAAAACTTCAGAAATCTTGTCCAGCGCAGAGCTAAAGGTGAGCCTCTGGCCTATATAACAGGAAAAAAGGAATTTATGGGTCTCACTTTCCAGGTGAATGAAAATGTACTTATTCCGAGACCGGAAACTGAACACCTGGTGGAGGCAGTACTTGAATGGCTGGACTTTTACTACCCGAAAAGTGCTACAGAAGGGGAAATCAGGATCCTGGACTTGGGAACCGGGTGTGGCAATATTGCACTTTCTTTGGCTTATTACCGGAAGGATGTTTATATTATAGGAGTAGATATTGAGAGTGAAGCAATTCGGTTGGCCTGGAAGAATGCTTCTTCCCTGGAGATTGAGAAACGAGCAAAATTTATGCATGGTGACTATGCGGATGCACTTCCCACGGGCAGCAACTTTCAGGTGATTGTCTCCAATCCCCCCTATATTCAACGGGGTGAACTGCCTTTTTTGCCTCCGGAGATTAGGCACGAACCATTACGGGCTCTTGACGGAGGGCCGGATGGTTTAAGGGATTATAAGACAATCATGCAGCTGGCCCATTCGCGCCTGTTAAAACCAGGACTTCTGGCCCTGGAGGTCGGAGAAGGACAGGGAAGAGCAATTTTAGAGCTGGGAGACAGATGGGGTTTTATAAGCGTGGGGATAAAAAAAGATTATGCAGAACACCAGCGTGTTTTTCTCTTTAGCAGTCCCACTTAAATGTTTTTTCCGGTAGAGGTAATGGTAAGCCTGCCGTGCTTCACTCCTTTGACACTGATCAGGCGTTCGGCAATGCTGCGGACTTCTCCGGCGATTCCTTTTACCGCCAACACTTCCAGGCAGTTATGGTGATCCAGGTGGAAGTGCATGGTGGAAAGGATCAGATGGTGATAGCCGTGTTGAAGCTCAATGAGTTGTTCGTTTAAACCCTTTACATGATGATCGTAGACGAGGGTTACTGTGCCAGCTACTTCTTCTTCTTTTTCCCATTCCAGTTCAACCAGCTGGTTTCGTATCAGATCGCGGATTGCTTCAGAGCGATTATTATACCCCTTAACCAAAATTAGCCTGTCAAATCTTTCCAGTAGATCTTCGTTGATGGAAACCCCGAAACGGATCAAGTCCGACATATTTTGCCTCCTCATTTTTATATTTCTCATTATAGCATATTAGTTCTTAAAGCAATCATACTATTTTTTGGTGACTTTTTTTGTGGCAGCAGCAGCAGGGATTGCTTTCTTGCAGTGCAAAGGTATGTTATAATATTGAAAAAGTATTTTTAACCTGTATGTGATTTGTTTCACTATCAGTTGAACCCTTTTTTGATGGGTGGTGACCGGCAATGGAGAAAAAAATACGCGAGTTGGAAAACCAGTTCAAAGAATACCGCATGACACCACAGCGAAGAATTGTTTTGGAGATATTACTGGAAAATATAGATAGACATCTTAGCGCGGAAGAAGTTTTTCAGATAAGCAGGGGGAAGGGTCTAGAAATTGGCATGGCTACCATTTATAGGACACTGGAACTGTTAGAAGATCTGGGCATATCACAAAAGTTAAATTTTGGAGACGGACGTGGCAGATACGAATTGGTTCAAAATAATTTAAGCGAACATCACCACCATCACCTGTTATGTCTTAATTGTGAACGTATTATTGAGGTTGAGGAAGATCTGCTGCACCAACTAGAAGAAGTGGTTAGAGAAAAACATAATTTTGAAGTCGTAAATCACAACCTGCAATTTTTTGGATACTGCAGCTCTTGTCAGCAGAAGAGCCAGGAGTAACAAGAAGGAAAAGCGTATGCAAGTGATGGGGTTTTGGCAGTAGATAATTATTCGTATGTTTCGGAAAATTAGGATAAATGTCTGAAAGGAGATGCGTGATGGATTCTCTACATGAAAAGGAAAGGCACCTGGAGAGAAAACTGGAAGAAATGGAGGATGTGTTGGTTGCTTTTTCAGGTGGTGTAGATAGCACCTATCTTCTTTTCAAAACGAAGGAAAGGGCTAAGGGCAGAGTTGTTGCTGTTACTGCTATATCACCACTGCATCCCTTACAAGAAATAGAAGCAGCGAAAACCAGGGCAAAGGAAGTGGGCGTTGAACATATTCTCCTGGAGAGCAAAGAATTGGAAAGCGTAGAGTTTAGGGCCAACCCTCCCCACAGGTGTTATCTTTGTCGCAGGATTGTTTACGGTGATTTTAAAGAACTGGGGGATAAAAAAGGGTTGCAGCATGTGCTGGTTGGCAATAATCGTGATGATGAGGAAAAGGCGCGACCGGGGATGAGGGCTGCCGTGGAGTATGATATACATTCCCCTCTTCAAGAAGCTGGATTAAGGAAGAACGACATCCGCCAGCTTTCAATGCAAGCAGGATTGTCAACACATGATAAACCTGCTTTGCCCTGCCTGGTTACACGTTTTCGTTATGGCGAGCAGCTTACCCTACCCAAGTTGGAGCAGGTAGAACGCTCTGAAGAGTACCTGCATTTATTGGGGTTCAAAAAACTGCGGGTGCGCTACCATGGTGAAATTGCCAGGATTGAGCTGGAAAGTTCTATGATGGAAAAAGCGATAGAGATGAGAAAAGAAATTGGAACAGTGCTTCAAAAACTGGGTTTTACCTATGTTACTCTTGATCTTACCTCTGACCTGACAGGGAAAGAATAACAGGGACTTCCTAAGATATCGAGCTTAACATCCTCCAAATGGAGCTGTAAACTCTTTTCAAGGGGATTCCCTCTTTTTTGGCGATTTGCAGGCAGTCGATATATTCAGGAGCAATATTGTGGTAAGGAGGCGCAGAACCTGCTATTTTTACTCTTACTTTCCCCCAGGGGGTTTTAAGAACCTTTACCCTTCTGGGCAGCATTATTTTTTCGGCGCTGTAACGGCGGTAGCCCAGGGTTGTTGTTTCTTGCAGAAGGATAGCCCCCATTTCCCAGGCTTTGTGAGGGGAAGAAAGAATGGTCACTTTCACGGCGGGCCTGTTTTTTTTCATCTGTACTGGAGTAAAAAAAACATCCAGGGCTCCAGCTTCAAAAAGGCGCTCCATAAGGTAGTCATATATTTCCGGGTTAAGATCGTCGATGTTAGCCTCCAAGATTTCTACCTGTTCTGTCAATAAAGTGTTTTTAGCGGGCTGCATATTTTCCCGGGCCTGCTTTTCGAGAGTGTTGGTGGTAGTTTCACCAATAAAGGCCCTGAGCAGGTTGGGATATGAAAAATTTTTTAGGCCGGCGCCATAGCCGGTTTTTTTTATGATAAGGGGGGGCAGCGGAGAAAAAGAGGAACAAAAAACACCCAGTATTGCTGCACCGGTGGGGGTGACGGTTTCTCCTTTAAAGGGGAGCCCGTGACACGGTATGCGGTGTTGACGTAGAATTTCCATTGTAGCAGGAGCCGGGAGGGGAATGGTACCATGATCTGTCTTTATATATCCTTTTCCCAGAGGGAGTTCCGACCCCCATATTTCATCTATGTTTAGCATATTCAGGGCAATGGCGCTTCCCATAATGTCTACAATGGAATCCACTGCGCCTATTTCATGGAAATGAACCTCTGCTTTGTTAACCCCGTGTATTTTTGCTTCTGCCTGTGCCAGGGTTTCAAAAATGAGCATTCCTGTATTTTTTATGGATGAGGAAAGAGAAGAAGAGCTTATTAGTTCTTTGACCTGTGCAAAATTGCGGAATGGTTGTTTTTCAAAAACCTCAACTTTGACCTGCAAGGCTCGCATTCCTTTTTTGCTGACCCGGCTTGTTTTAAAAGTGTATCCGCTGAGGGGAAGCAGTGACAGCTGTTCTTGGAAATCTTCCCGGGGAATTCCGCAATCCAGTAAAGCCCCCAGAATCATGTCTCCGGCAGCTCCTGCAGAGCAATCCAGGTATAGTACCCGCATGTTCTTTAGTTCCTTTCCTTTTCAATTAGTATGCTTGTCCCGGTTGATTAAAGAGGCCGAGTAACCTGCGCCGAAACCGTTATCTATATTGACTACGGATACCCCCGGTGCGCAGCTGTTCAGCATGGTCAACAGGGAGGAAAGGCCTCCAAAGCTGGCTCCATAACCAACACTGGTTGGCACAGCTATTACAGGACAATCTACCAGGCCACCTACTACACTTGGCAGGGCACCATCCATGCCGGCTGTAACAATAATAACCCGGGCCTGGTGTAACCTGGTGTTATTGTCCAGCAGGCGGTGAAGACCGGCTACCCCGACATCATAAAGTTTTTCTACTTTATTGCCCATTAATTCCGCGGTTATAAAGGCTTCTTCTGCTACGGCTTGATCAGAGGTCCCTGCTGAGATAACCAGAATACGACCTTTCCCATACACATTATCATCGCGCTTTATAGAAATTGTTCGGGACAATTGATGGTAAATTGCTTCAGGGAAGAGTGATTGGATATCGGCAAATACTTCCGGCTCGGCCCTGGTGGCCAGGATATTGCCGGGAAAAGTTTTTAGGCACGCGATGATCTCCCGCACCTGTTGCGAGGTTTTTCCCTGGCAGAATACAACTTCCGGGAAGCCCTGTCGCAAGGGACGGTGATGATCTATTTTGGCAAATCCCAGATCTTCATAGGGAAAACACCGCAGTCGTTCCAGCGCTTCTTCAAGGGTCATCTTGCTTTGCTGCAATTCTTCCAGAATATGGCGAAGCGAATGGTGGTTCAAGGAGAAAACCTCCCGCAAAAGAGATGGTCAGCAAAAACTCTTCTTATTATACCATTTACAGGGGTAATGATAAAGATATCAGTTTCTGAAAGGTATAATGGAAGGGGATGAGTTGTCATGGTGCATAGTCTAAGAAAGTGAGTATACAGGAGCTTTGCCAAAAGCGTTGTGTTATAATATTATATGCAGGTGTTGTTTGTGCTAAACCCAACCTGATAAACGGGTGGAGGTGTATCTTGTAGTGAATTGGACCAGGGGGAAAAACACCTTACTGCTTGCTGCCCAGGAACACGATAATTGGGATAATGCCCTTTCCCTGGCAGCTTCTATTTTAAAAAGAGGCGGCCTGGTAGCTTTTCCTACAGAAACCGTTTATGGGTTGGGAGCTGATGCTTTGAATGAAACAGCGGTGCGGAAGATTTATGAGGTAAAAGGGCGTCCTCCAGATAACCCACTCATCGTGCACGTGGCCGCAGCAGAAATGATTGAACAACTGGCATTAACTATCCCGGAAGAAGTATACATACTCGGGGAAAAGTTTTGGCCAGGACCTTTGACCGTGGTGCTTCCCAAAAAAGCCCGGGTTCCTGATATTACTACCGGCGGGATATCCTCTGTTGCAGTGCGCTTTCCTGCTCATCCCCTTGCACAACGTTTGCTAAGCATTACCGGAATACCTCTGGCCGCTCCCAGTGCCAATATTTCAGGACGTCCCAGCCCTACTACTGCTGAACATGTTATGCATGATTTGGCCGGCCGTATCGAGGCAGTACTTGACGGGGGAGATTGCGCTGTGGGTGTTGAATCAACAGTGCTCAGCCTACTCTCCGAGCCGCCGACAATTCTGCGTCCTGGAGGAATAACTCTGGAAATGCTGCAGGAGGCTTTGGGCAAGGAAATACTTGATTTAACTGTGGATAGCGCAGGAGAAACCTTTAAAAGCGTCCCGCTTTCTCCCGGTATGAAATACCGACATTACGCTACTAATGCACCTTTATACTTGGTCGAAGGGGAGGAAGAGGCAAGATGGAGGCAGATGACGGTTTTAGCAGAACATTTTAGCAAACTGGGTAGTCGAGTAGGACTGCTTATTTTCAAGGAAAGCGTGAATTCTTTGGAGGCTCCTTTTGTTGAAATACTGGGCTCCAGGCGGGAGCATTCAGAGGTGGCCAGGAGGCTTTTTGATGCTCTGCGAAAGCTGGATGCCATGGAGGTTGACGTAATTATTGCTGAAGGCTTGGAAGATATTGATATGGGAAAAGCTGTTATGAATCGTCTTCGCAAGGCTTCCACATATATTTTAAAAGCGGAATAAGGCAATTATTATATCTTATTGCAGATTAATAAAATAAGAAGGAAAAAACAGGGTATAAAGAGAAGAATAAAGTATTAAAGAAAAGGGGTTGAAGGCTTGAAAGTTGTTTTGGCAGCAGACCATGCCGGATTATCTTTAAAAGAAGCCTTAATAAAACATCTTTCAGAGAAGAAGGTAGCCTATGAAGATTTTGGCACTTATACTGAAAAAGCGGTAGACTACCCTGATCTGGCCCATAAAGCAGCTCTTGCTGTAAAAAGAGGAGAGTTCCAAAAAGGTATTCTCATTTGCGGTACAGGAATAGGAATGGCAATAGCCGCAAATAAAGTGAGCGGTATCAGGGCCGCTCAGTGCGGCGATTGTTTTTCTGCTTATGCTGCCAGGGCTCATAATGATGCCCATATTCTGACCTTGGGGGGCAGGGTTATTGGTGAGGGGCTGGCCCTGGCTATTGTGGATTATTTTTTGGATACCCCTTTTGAAGGCGGAAGACATGTGGCCAGATTGGAGAAGATATCTTTACTGGAAGAAAAATAATTTACTCAGAAAGGGGGAAGGGCCTGGTCAGGATTTTTATGGCCAGGCACACAAATGCCTGTAGAAGAAAACAGTAATAGCTTACAATTGTTTGATCCTCAGATTGCCAAAGCTATTGAAGATGAAAAACGCAGACAGCAGGATAAGCTGATATTGATCGCTTCCGAAAATTGTGTTAGCAATGCTGTTCTGCAAGCTCAGGGTTCTATCCTTACTAACAAATATGCGGAAGGTTATCCCGGTCAGAGGTATTATGGGGGATGTGAATACGTTGATACTATCGAGGAATTGGCCAGGATAAGAGCTACAGACCTTTTTGGGGTAGACCATGCCAATGTGCAGCCTCATGCAGGGGCCCTTGCAAATTTAGCTGTATACGTTGCAGTCCTGCAGACCGGGGACTCGGTACTGGGCATGGATAGGGCACACGGAGGGCACTTAACCCATGGCAGCCCTGTCAATATTTCCGGGATGTATTATAATTTTTACAGCTATGGTGTAGATCCGGATAGCGGTTATTTAGATATGGAAGAGGTAAGGCGGATGGCCAAAAAGGTTTCGCCGCGCCTTATCGTAGCCGGTGCCAGTGCTTATTCACGCGAAATTGATTTTTCTGCTTTTCATGATATTGCTCGCGAGGTAGGAGCATATCTAATGGTTGATATGGCTCATATTGCCGGGTTGATAGCAGCCGGCCTGCATTCCAATCCCGCCCCTTTTGCCGATTTTATTACCAGCACCACTCATAAAACCCTTCGTGGACCAAGGGGAGGACTGATCCTGTGTCGTCAGCAATTTGCCCGTGCTATAGACAAAGCTGTTTTCCCGGGCATACAGGGAGGACCGCTTATGCATATAGTGGCGGCCAAAGCAGTTGCTTTCAAAGAAGCAGATACTGAGGAATTTCGTCTTTACCAGGAACAGGTCCTCAAGAATTCCAGAGCACTGGCTAAAGAAATGATAGAAATGGGATTTGAACTGCTCACCGGAGGCACTGATAATCACCTTATCCTGGTAGACCTGCGCAGTAAAAACATTAGTGGGCAGGAAGCTGAAAGCTTGCTGGATGAAGTAGGCATAACGGTAAACAAAAATGCTGTACCATTTGATGAGGAAAGTGCCCTGGTTACCAGCGGGATTCGTTTGGGCACCCCCTCTGTGACCTCCCGGGGCATGAAGGAAAAAGAGATGGAAACTATTGCCCAGCTTATCAATGATACTTTGGAGTCCCGCCAGGATCCCCTGGCCATTTCTAAAATAAAGCGCACTGTACGGGAAATGTGTGCGGATCATCCCCTCTATCAGGATATTATTTCTTAATGTTTGTTAAGGAGAGAAAAGTGCTTGAGACCTTCCTGGGATAGTTATTTTTTAGAGATTTCCTCGGTTGTAGCCAATCGCTCTACCTGCCTGCGGAGAAAGGTGGGTGCTGTTTTGGTGAGGGATAAACGCTTGCTTACAACCGGATACAACGGGGCACCATCTTTTTTAAAGCACTGCCAGGAAATTGGATGTCTGCGCGAGGAGCAAAACATCCCTTCGGGGCAGCGCCATGAACTGTGTCGTGGGCTACACGCGGAGCAAAATGCTATTATACAGGGAGCACTGCACGGGGTATCCATAAAAGGGGCCGATTTGTACTGCACTCATCATCCCTGCTCTTTATGTGCCAAAATGCTGGTTAACGCCGGCCTGGAAAAAGTTGTTTTAAAGGAAAGCTATCCTGACCATCTTGCTCAGGAAATATTTAAGGAAGCAGGGGTGCAGGTGATCAGCTTGCCAGGCTCAGTTTAAACAGCTTTTTTTGCTTCTGTAACCCCTTTTGCAGCGGTGAGTGGTCTGCTATTATCTAGGGGCTAAGCAGAAGAGACATCTCCGTTAGCGAAGCATCTGTCATTGCAGCCACCCGTGCTCTCATAAAAGATTTTAAGCTTTAAGCTTTAAAATTTAGTATTAATTTGAAGAATAAATTTTTGAGAAAAAAAGGATTTTGCAGAAGCCTATCGAAAAGTTAGCAAGGTGGCAAAGCAGTGATTTGCAAATGGGTGATCTCTTGAGTGTATTCAGGTGGAAAGATTTGCAATCCCTGGCACTGGTAGGGCAACTGGGTCTGGTTATTATCGGCCCGGCACTGGTAGGTATTTGGCTGGGGAGCTTTCTGGCAAATTATGTAGGTCATGCGCTAGTTTTGGTGGTAGTAGGTATGCTGTTGGGGCTTATCGGCGGGGCCATGCGCGCTTATAAGATACTGATGAAGAAGTAAAGGGGCAGGGATTAGGAATGGATGATTTTTATGCCTTTAGGCTGCAGATGGCCAAGCAATTTTTGCTGCTTTACCTTTTGCTGGTCGCAGTGCCACTGTTTACCGGAAACTGGCCGGGGGCATATGGTTTAACTTTTGGCACTATAATGGCTCTTCTAAATTTTTTTTTGTTGGCCAGCACACTGGAAAAATCAATGAACATGGAGCCCCAAAAAGCCCGCTTTTATGTAACATTCCAGTATCTTGTTAGGTACGGTGTGTTTTTTTTGGTAATACTAATAGCTATGATGCGCGCCGATATGCATTTTGCCTGGGCTGTTGCAGGTCTGCTGATTCCCAAAGCGGTGATACTGGTGGGGAATCTTTTTTCTTTCAGGAAACAGCAGCATGGCTCGAAGCAAGTATAATATATGAAAGGGGGGAAGAAAATCGGTTTAAACCCGTTTTAAACCGGGCGTAATTATGGATGTAACAGATATTCAAATAAATACTTATATGACGTTAAACGATATGCCCTTTATTACGAATACAGTTGTAATTACCTGGGGTATTGCTTTGCTTCTGTTTGCTCTTTCCATTCTCACCACCCGGAGAATGAAGGCTGTTCCCGGAACGCTGCAGCTTTTTATGGAACTGATCATTGAAGGTATTCACTGGTTGGTTGATAAAACCATGGGCAGCGATAAAAGAAATTTTGCCCCGTACATGCTGGCTCTTTCTCTCTATATGCTTATCGCAAATCTTACCGGACTGGTAGTGGTGAGGCAGCCTACTGCCGATCTTAATACTACTTTTGCCCTGGCTGCCATTACTTTTGTTATGGTTCATTTCAACGGGTTTAGAATGAAGAAGCTGCGCTATATCAAGGGCTTTTTTGAACCTTTGCCTTTTATGTTTCCGTTAAATATTATCAGTGAAATAGCCCTGCCTATTTCACTGAGCTTCCGTCTTTTCGGTAATATGCTGGGAAGTTTGATTATCATGTTTATGCTTTACCATTTTGCTCCTCCCCTGGCACCTATCATTGGACATGCCTATTTTGACGTTTTTGCAGGTGTTATTCAAACTTTTATTTTTGTCATGTTAACAATGACTTTCGTAAGCCTGGCCATGGAATAAGATTTTAATAGCAGCGTGTTTATGTAAATTAAGAAAGGGGGGAAAACGGTTGTATGTTTTACTGCAGTTTATCCTAGATTCAGGCTTTGACTGGTTGGCTGAACAGGACCCCATGGCTCTTCTTCTGGCATCTTCCGCATTGGCAGCAGGTATTGCCATGATAGGAAGAATCGGGACAGGTATTGGTCAGGGATATGCGGCGGGAAAGGGAGCAGAAGGTGCTGCGGTTAACCCTAAATCACTGCGGCAAACTACTTTCGTTATGCTTCTAAGCCAGGCTGTTACCGAAACATCGGGAATATTTTGCCTGGTAATAGCGCTGCTTCTGCTCTACGCTAATCCTTTGTTAGGCTCAGCCGGCACAGTTATTGTTTTGGTAGCTTCCACTCTGGCCGTGGGGCTCAGTATGATCTCCGCCTTTGGTCCAGGTGTGGGCCAGGGCTACGCCGGGGGGCAGGCTGTGGAAGCAGTGTCCTATAGGCCCCGATTTTCCGGTCCAATTTTGCGTATTTTTCTGGTGGGCCAGGCTATCAGCCAGTCCAAGGTTGTTTATGCTTTGATTATTGCTTTAATTCTTCTTTACGCTAATCCGTTAATATAACCGAATTATAAGAAGGAGGAAGAAAAGATGATTACAGGAGAAGCTTTGATTTTGGCCGCATCTGCCCTGGGAGCAGGAATAGCTGTGGTAGCAGGTATCGGCCCAGGTATTGGACAGGGTTATGCAGCAGGGAAAGGTGCTGAAGGTGTGGGAAGGCAACCTGAAGCACAGGGTGATATTTTAAGGACAATGCTCCTGGGGGCCGCCGTGGCAGAAACCACCGGTATTTATGCCCTGGTCGTTGCCTTGATTTTACTTTTTGCCAACCCCCTGATTGCCATGTATACAGCGATGTAATTGCATTTTTTTTGTTAAACAGAAAAAACATAGGGAATTCTGTCTAACGGTTTTAGTACATCTAGTTTTACAGGGAAGGGGGGTTTGCAGTGGACAGTATTTTTTTCGCACAGGTTGCAAAAAGCACCATAGGTGGAGTGGTAACCATAGACTACACTATCCTGTGGCAGATTTTTAACATGTTTATTATTTACCTTTTAATACGGCGTTATCTTTATAAACCGCTGGTTGGTTTTGTAGAGAATAGAAAGAAGGGCATAGAAGACGATTTAAAATATGCAGAGCAAGAAAAGCAAGAAGCGCAAAAATTAAAAGAGGAGTACGAAAAAAGTATCAGGGCTGCAAATCAGGAGGCCAGGGAGATATTGAACAAGGCCACCAGGGAAAGCGAAGAAATAATTGCAGAAGGAAAGAGGCAGGCCAAGCAGCAGGCTGAAGATATGATAGCCCGTGCTCAAGAAGAGCTGGAGCTGAAAAAAGAAAAGATGTTTAAGGAGCTCAAGGATGAGGTTGCCTTTATTTCTGTGCGTATCGCTGAGCGAATTATTGAGACCAAGATTGATGCCGCTTCACAACGCCAGCTGGTTGAAAGGCACCTTAAAGAGGTGAAACGAGTCTCATGACCCCCAAAGGTATAGCCCAAAGATATGCCCAGGCTCTTTTCTCCACCATGAAAAAGAAAGACGAAGTGGATACGGCGCTGGAAAATTATCGGACCCTTTTGTCTTTCCTGGAGGAAAACGAGGAGATAAAACAATTTTTATACCGTTTTCCGGTTAAGCGAGCTCTAAAAAAAGAAATAATTAGAAAGCTAAGTTCTGAATTCTCGACAGATTTTGCCCGCTTCCTTCTTCTGCTGGTGGAAAAGCATAGGTTTTATTTATTAGAGCTTATCTACCGGTTTTATCTGCAGATGGTGAATGAAGATCAGGGGAAGGTTTTGGCTCATATTTCGACTCCGCTTCCCCTGGAGGAAGATCAGGCCGAAGAGATTGTTAGTATATTGGGGGAAATGAGCGGTAAAGAAGTCCAGCTGGAAGAAGAAGTAAAAGAGGAGATCAAAGGAGGTTTTATTATTCGCCTGGGAGATCAACTCTTTGATGCCAGCGTAACTACCCAGCTAGAAAGGTTGTATCGCGAACTTACTGCATGATATATCCATAGCCCTTGACTTTTTATTAAGATTAGAGGTGGTTCAAAAAAATGAATGTACGTCCGGATGAAATAAGTTCTTTACTGCAACAGCAGATTGAGGGTTTTGAAAAGAGCCTGGAGTTAGTGGATGTAGGAACTGTCATCTACATCGGTGATGGAGTGGCACGTATTTACGGGCTGGAGAAATGTATGGCCGGTGAGCTCCTGGAATTCCCCGGCGGGGTGATGGGAATGGCTCTTAACCTGGAAGTGGATAACATTGGCTGTGTGTTGCTGGGAGACTATAAAAAGGTTAAAGAAGGAGATATGGTTAAGAGGACCGGAAAAATTGCCCAGGTTCCTGCAGGAGAAGCCATGGTGGGCCGGGTTGTCAATGCCCTGGGTGAACCCATTGATGGCAAGGGACCTGTTAAAACAGAAGCGTTTCGCCCCATGGAGCGTATTGCGCCAGGGGTTACTCACAGGCAACCGGTGAAAGAGCCGCTGCAGACCGGGCTCAAGGCTATTGATTCCATGATTCCCATCGGTCGCGGGCAAAGGGAGCTAATTATCGGGGACCGTGGTACCGGCAAGACGGCAATTCCCCTGGACGCCATTATTAACCAGAAGGATACTGATGTTTACTGCATCTATGTAGCTATCGGACAAAAACGGTCCCGGGTAGCCGCCGTGGCACAGATACTGGAAGATCATGGTGCCATGGAGTATACCACCATTGTAGCTGCTACGGCCAGTGAACCGGCTCCACTATTATACATTGCTCCCTATGCGGGCTGCGCTATAGGTGAAGAATTTATGGATAACGGCAAGCATGTGTTGGTAGTCTACGACGATCTTTCCAAGCATGCTATTGCTTACAGAGAGCTTTCCTTGTTGCTTCGCCGTCCTCCAGGCCGGGAAGCTTATCCCGGGGATATTTTCTATCTTCATTCCCGGCTGCTGGAGAGAGCTGCCAAATACAGCGACGAACTGGGCGGCGGTTCACTCACGGCTCTTCCTATCATCGAAACCCAGGAGGGAGATGTCTCCGCTTATATTCCTACAAACGTTATTTCCATTACCGACGGTCAGATTTACCTGGAAAGGGAACTGTTTTTTGCCGGTGTGCGCCCCGCGGTGAACGTGGGTCTTTCTGTATCCAGGGTTGGAGGAAATGCTCAGAACAAGGGGATGAAAAGAGTTGCCGGGCGGTTGCGGCTGGACCTGGCCCAGTTCAGGGAGCTGGAGTCTTTTGCCCAATTTGGGACCGAATTGGATAAGGCAACTCAGGCTCGTCTGCGGCGGGGAGAAAGATTGGTAGAGATTTTGAAGCAGGAACAGTATGTTCCTATTCCCGTGGAGAAGCAGATAATGATACTTTTTGCCGGGACCACCGGTCTTCTAGATGAGGTTCCTGTAGAAGAGATCAAACAATTTGAGCAGGAGATGTTTCGCTTCATGGACAATAATTACCCCCGCATAGCCCAGACAATAAAAGAGACAGCAGACCTGACGGATGATATTGAATCTGAACTGCGCAGTGCCGTTGAAGAGTTCAAAAAATCGTTTCTGTCGCAAGCAGAATCCATGAAAGAACAGGCTACAGCATAGAGTTGTTTGACCAGGTCTTGCCAAAGGTGGGATAAGCAGTGCGTGGAACAAGAGAAATTAAGACGCGTATAAAAAGCGTACAGAGCACCCAAAAAATTACCAGGGCCATGGAAATGGTGGCTGCAGCCAAGCTGCGGCGGGCTGAGGAAAGGGCAGAAGCCGCTCGTCCTTATGCCAGGAGTATTAAGAATTCCATTGCCCGCATTTTGGAGAATACTATAGGTATTGACAGTCCACTGATGGAAGCAAGAGATTCTACCAAAAAATGTCTTGTAGTTTACTCTTCCGACAGAGGGCTTTGTGGAAGTTACAATACCAATATTTTGCGTAGAGCTGTTTTGGAGGCAGAAAAATACCCAAAGGAGCAGGTATCCATTGTTGCTATCGGCCGCAAGGCCAGGGATTTTTTTAGGCGTAGAGAGTACAATATAATCAGGGAATTTCTTGATATTGAAGACCGCCCGGGGATCGAGCGTACTCGGGAATTGGTTACTTACCTCCTGGAGCTTTTTAATGAAGGTGAAGCGGGTGAAATTTACCTGCTTTACAATGAATTCGTTAATGTAATGATACACCATCCTCGTTGCTTACAACTATTACCTGTGGCAAGCGATGCAATAAAAATAGGAGAAGAAGAAAAAGCAGAAGTGGTGGAAGGAGAGCGGCAGACAAAGGAGCAGCAGCAAAGAAATGAGGCAGCTGCAGAAGAGCTTATATATCAGTTTGAACCGGAGCCAGAAATTGTGCTGGAGGCTCTTCTTTCCCGTTTACTTAACAGCCTTGTTTTAACTGCTTTCCTGGAGGCCAAGGCTTCTGAGCTAGGTTCGCGGATGACTGCCATGAAAACTGCAACAGAGAATGCCAAGGATATGATCGCCAGACTCACCCTGGAGTATAATAAAGCTCGTCAGGGTGCAATAACCCAGGAAATCCTGGAGATTGTCAATACATCTGAAGCGCTGTCCAAGTAATCATGCTTAAGGCAGCGAGAAATTTAGGGAAGGTTTAGGAAAGGGGAGTTGCAAACAATATGGGAGTTGAGGGAATAGTAAAGCAAGTGATTGGTCCTGTGGTGGATATTCAATTCCCCGAGGGACAGCTACCGGGTATTTATAATATGGTCACTATAGAAGAAGGAGATTTGAAGCTGGTCCTGGAGGTTGCTCAACACCTGGGCGATGAAACGGTGCGCAGTGTTAGTATGGACCCCACAGAAGGATTGGTAAGGGGAATGAAGGCAGTTGACTCCGGCAAACCCATTACTGTGCCAGTAGGGCGCGCCACACTAAGCAGAGTTTTCAATGTTAAGGGAGAGATTATAGACGGTGGGGAACCAGTAGAGGCAGAAGATTATTATCCCATACACAGAGCTGCTCCATCTTTTGAAGATCAAACACCGGCTACAGAAATGCTGGAAACCGGTGTAAAAGTTGTTGATCTGATGGTTCCCTTTGCCAAGGGAGGCAAGGTAGGTCTTTTCGGAGGTGCCGGTGTAGGGAAAACAGTAGTTATCATGGAGCTAATTCGCAATGTTGCTTATGAACATGGAGGCTACTCGGTTTTTGCCGGTGTAGGGGAAAGAACCAGGGAAGGCAACGACCTGTGGCTGGAAATGAAAGAATCCGGCGTTATCAACAACACCGCCATGATTTTCGGTCAGATGACGGAGTCACCCGGCGCCCGCTTGAGGGTTGCTCTTACAGCTTTATCAGTGAGTGAGTATTTCAGGGATGAGGCTGGCCAGGACGTGCTGCTTTTTATTGACAATATTTTCCGTTTCTCCCAGGCGGGGACCGAGGTTTCAGCTTTGCTGGGAAGGATGCCTTCCGCGGTGGGTTATCAGCCCACCCTGCAGCTTGAGATGGGCGAATTGCAGGAACGTATCACCTCTACCAAGAGGGGGTCCATTACGTCCATCCAGGCCATTTATGTTCCTGCCGATGACCCTACTGACCCGGCACCGGCTACTACCTTTGCCCACCTGGATGCCAGTGTCGTTTTGGAAAGATCACTTGTCGAAATGGGTATATATCCTGCTGTGGATCCTCTTTCATCAGACTCCAGGCTGTTGGATCCCAACCTTATAGGCAAGGATCATTTCGAAGTTGCACGGGATGTCCAAAAGGTGCTGCAGCGTTACAGGGAACTGCAGGACATAATAGCTATCCTCGGTATGGAGGAGTTATCGGAAGAGGACAAACAAACTGTTAACAGGGCCCGCCGCATACAGCGCTTTTTATCCCAACCCTTTTTTGTAGCAGAGCAGTTTACCGGTATTCCGGGGGCTTACGTTAATATCAAGGAAACCGTTAAAGGGTTTAGGGAAATCCTGGACGGGAAACATGATGACCTGCCGGAAGATGCTTTTTATATGGTGGGAACCATTGAAGAAGCTGTCGCCAAAGCGGAGAAAACGAAGGTATAGAAATAATGCAAGGGGAGAAATTTCATGGGGACTGATGTTCTGCTTAGAATAGTCACTCCGGAACGTATTGTATACGAAGACAGGGTGGATATGGTTATTGCCAGAGGTCTCGAAGGAGATCTGGGAATTCTTTTCGACCACAAACCCATGGTTACACCTTTAAAAATAGGTGTCTTGAAGATAAAGAAAGGCAAGAAGTTCCATCCTGTTGCTATCAGCGGTGGAGGAGTTTTGGAGATTAAAACGGACCTTATTACAGTACTGGCTGATGCGGCGGAATTGCCGGAAGAGATTGACGTGGAAAGAGCCCGTGCTGCCAGGAAAAAGGCTGAAGATTTGTTAGCACGGGGAGAAGATAGTGATGTTGATTGGGCCAGGGCCCAGGCAGCACTTCGAAGATCCATGGCGCGTCTAACAACTGTGGAAGAATATTACAAACATTAATGATGGTTTTTTATTGTTATACCAGCTGCTAGCAAAGTTAATACTTCCCGGTTTGTATCAGGTTATTAAATCAAAGGCAGGGAATCGATCCCTGCCTTTCCGTATGCGTCCCGTGCCATGTGGTTAGAGTTGAAACGATTAAACACAGTGCTCTGCTCAAATATTGATTAGCTTCTTATCCTGGTTGCAGCGTTTAATTGACACTTAGAAATGATCGTGGGATAATATTTGCGTTGCTCTTTGTAAGCAGCAGATAGAAGCATATCTCCCCACAAAGGAGCTTAACCTTGGATCTTATTATTACTCTCCTAATTGTTCTTCTGCTAATATTTTGGCCCAAGCTGGGAAAAATGCGCTATTATATTCTTCTTTTTGCGGGAGTTGCCTTTCTATTTTTTGCCTTGATTTTTGCTCCCATACTGCTTCTTACTCCCGTTTTTTATGTGGGGGTTTTTATTATTATCATACTTACTCTGTACAGGGGGATAATAAATAAAAGGAAAAATGATTAAATATTTTATTATCACAAACATGATCTGTAGCTGCATACATTTGCTGCGGTTTACTGCAGTTTTCTGCTGCTACCACCGGGCAAGGGCGTATGGAAAGGAATATCCCTGCCGATATTGAGC
>SLJK01000118.1 GCA_007135125.1 Syntrophomonadaceae bacterium
CTTTAGAGAGCGGGGGAGACGGTTACTTACTAAAGAAAGCTGCCGATATAGAGCTCATTTCGGCGATAAGAGCTGTTAACCGTAATGAAGTATTCTTAGATCCTTCTCTGACCAGAACTGTGCTGAAAGATCTATATAAAAGTTACGACAGTAATTCTCTTGATGGACCGGCTCCTAAAGGTATGCTCAGCAAAAGGGAGAAAGAAGTCCTGAGTTTAGTAGCCCTAGGATTCACCAATAAGCAAATAGCAAGCAAAATCATGGTAAGTATTAAAACAGTGGAGAGCCACAAATCACGTATCAAAGAAAAACTCAACATACATAACCGTTCAGACCTGGTTAAATATGCTATGGATAAAGGCCTGATGAATAATAAGAACTGGGATTATTAAATGGATTACGTAGAAGAAAAATTGTTTTCCCCGGCAAGACCGTTAAGCAAATTTCCTTGCCCAAGTGTTGACTAGGGGTCTAAAATAAGTTATACTAATTATTGCGGATGGATAGTTTAAGCCGCATGCCGACGTAGCTCAAGTGGTTAGAGCGGCTGATTTGTAATCAGCAGGCTGCGGGTTCGAGTCCCACCGTCGGCTCCAGAAGAACAACAAACATGGAGAGGTACCCGAGTCTGGCCAAAGGGGGCAGACTGTAAATCTGCTGGCTTCGCCTTCACTGGTTCAAATCCAGTCCTCTCCACCATAATATTAAAAAAGTGGGAGTATGGCTCCCACTTTTTTGTTAGCCATTGGCCGGTTGAAAGAACAGCATTTGCTCTAATTAACATCTACAAACAATGGGGTTTGCATGGCATAATTTATCTACTATGCAGGCAGGCATAAGGGGGACGGTGAGATTCCTAGTCTGCTGTTTGTTCTATTTCCGTAACACATTCTGTTTTGATTTTCCCCACCAAAAATTGAAGGGCATCCACAACATGTGGCCTGATATCGCCACCAATGAGTAAATACATTATGTCATCACCAACTTCAAGCAGGCCTTCATTGAGCCACACCCTGATATAGGATATTCCGTCCATCTGATAAGTTTCCGCGACCGCCTCCTCAACTTTCCCTGCATTATAGTAAAATTCCATTCTTTTTACCGTAGAACCATCATCAACCCCCTGTCGAACCATTGCTTTGGGGGTTTGGCGGACAATACCATTATGAACTAAAAACATGCCTACCTGTGCGGCCAGAGGGTCCGTTTTGGCTTCCCTCAGCCATTCATCAATGGATGGGTGTTCTTTTTTACCTTTTTTATTAATCATGGTTGCTCAAGCTCCTTCTATTTGGAAGGGATAAATATTGTCATCACTTTAAATCCCCTTTAGTGGAGTTCATTGTATCAGATATCTGAAAGGAAAAAAAGTATTCCCCGGGGCGGTCATAGACAACGTGGCAGGCTATAGGAAAATCCTTTTTAACTTTTTAATTAACGTAAGCTCTACTTAGGTTTGCGTGAAGGGGTCTAAAATCCTCGCCGAATGGTAGGTATAATACACCCGTCAAAATAAAGGAGCCTGCAAAAGGCGCCTGTGTATAAACGCTCTAATGCTATGGAAATTGTTATCTGTGGGGGTTGCAACACGCGTTTTTTCATGCTATAATACCACGTGAAAGCCGATATTGTTGTGATTCATCGTGAGCCATTAGCTCAGTTGGAAGAGCACCTGACTTTTAATCAGGGTGTCCCAGGTTCGAGCCCTGGATGGCTCACCACTATCAAATAAGAAACTACGGGAATGATGAGCTTCCTGTGGTTTTTTTTATGCCGAATAACTTACAATTTGGCCCTTGCCTTTTCTGCTAACCTGTGTTAACCTTTATTTATAAGTACGCATATATTATATAATTTAATGCCGACATTATTAAACTACATCAAATATATTATTTCATGCGTACAACTAAACCAAAGAAGGAGCCTTTAAAATGAAAAGGCTACCTGTATCAAGCTGGGAATGGTTGAGTGAACCTGGTATTAAAATAGAAAATGGATTTTTGCTCAGAAGTAACTCCGACAGAGATAAAAAACCATACTGTCCCGGTAATTATGTGTTAGAAATTATAAGCTCTGTGCAGATGATTTATAGCACAGAGGACGTTCTGCGGTTTGTAAAAAACTGGGGTATTCTTGGCAGCGTTTTGCACGGCACCAGGCAAACGGAAATTGCATCCTGGTTGCAGGGGGCTATATTTTACGCCTATTCTACTCAATCAGAAAATACATATGCAGAAGTGGCTCAAAGGATAATTAGTGATTATACTATTTTTCATGGCGCTCTAAACGTTGAAAAACTGGCGGACACTAGTTTAATGGTTATCCCACTGGGCGAAAAGGTTGCCGATGTTACAGAATTTGCCGAAAGGATACGGTTCATTATCAATCTCAGGTGGTTACTGAAATTATTTGAAGAAGATCCGCACCTCGCGGATTATGAAGCAAAAACATGGCTAGAAAATAATATATCCTCTTTTTCGAAGCTTCATAGTCACCGGGGAAACCTTGACCATTCTCTACATAATGCTGCTTTCAAAAGCCTTTTTAGTGCTAAATTAACACATGAAAGGGAGCTTTTTGCACCAACAGGGCAAAATGGCGCTTATCTAAAAATATCGGTACAAGGTAATCCGGAATTACATTTCGATTCATTATCTCGCTTTATAGAATATAATGTTCTCTTGGAGGCCACTCCCTCACCGGTAAGATGCTCTGACCCAAAGTGTCAACAATTATTTGTGCCGGCAAGAGAGGGGCAGAGATATTGCCCGCCGCTGACAGGAGAAAAACGCTCCCGCTGCGAACAAAGGCACAGTCAAGAGTTAAGGCGCAAAAAGGACGGCGGGAGCAACAGATAACCTCATCCTGCACACCGTGCCAATATAATCCGCAGCGCAGCGCATCCCTTGCGTTCTGATGAAATTACCCGCTAATTCTTGACAATACCCTTCAATTAAGCTAAAATACAAGAAAGTGAGCACGGAAAGCATTTTAACCGGGTGTTTCCGGTTCGATGAGAGTGCGGCTCACCATATTTTGCGAGAGTGGCGGAACGGCAGACGCGCTAGGTTCAGGACCTAGTGCCCGCAAGGGTGTGGGGGTTCAAATCCCCCCTCTCGCACCACCATTATTAGGGGGCTTGTGAGGCCTATAAAAGGTTTCCACAAGTCTTTTGTTTTTTGTTGTGTGCGGCTAATGTGCGGGGTCTCTTCTTGTGTGCTAATAGAGGCGGCATAATCGCTTAAACCTGGTACCATCAGGTTAACCAACTCCCGCCGGATGTCATTAGATACTTATCTGTTTTTTACTTCTGCCTGCAGGGTCAGGATATTAGAAACACGCTCCCGGGAAGGATCCCCTTCTTCTCCGGGTAAATGTCCGTAAATATCAAAAGCAAATTCTGCTAACTCGGTGGGGGTTATGCGAAACCAGATTACCCGGTTCATGTCTTCCTCAAATTCAGCACCTTCAGGCGGGCCAAAGTCAATAGAAATCAGGCCATTTTCTTCCTTTATTTCGGCTCTGATCATATCTTCGGGGATCTCCTCCAAGGCATACCACTGCCTTTCCCATGGATCAAGCCATTCCAATTCCAGGTGAGCTGGGATACCGCTGCCCTTATATCTTACGCCAACCATTTCTTTTTCTGAGGTGGCACTTATGGGAATTACATAACTTTCTTCAAGATACCATTCTACTTTCAGCGTATTCCTGTTTAGCAGTTCTACCTCTGCTCCTTCCGGCTCTCTCTGAAGCCCCTCAAATCCTACATCATCAGGAATGCCCCATCTCATAGTGAGGTGCTGCGGGAAGACCTCCTTCTGGCAGCCGGTAAAACCGGTAGTTATTATAATAAAAGCAAGAAGAAAGGTCACCAGCATTTTTTTACTCACGCCTCAACCCTCCCTTCTATTTTCACTATAGCATCCGGCTATTTTTGCGGACGGCCGGGAACTCGCAAAAATCGCAAAACCCCGGCGAGTAATATAACCAGAAAAGCAAACTATTTTTCCAGGAATTACTTGATATATCTCTAATGTTTGCTTTAGACCTGTTTCAGGGTTTTCTCTTGTAATTTCTTAAAATACCGCTCGGCGGCAGAACTGAACAATGTCTCATACATAATCAATCCTCTGCATCAAAAATGTCATCAAATTTAGCCGCCTTTTTATCTCCGGAAGCAATTGCATCGGTTTCTTCCCGCATGTAGCTGACAGCAATTTTAATATTTTTGTTTTGTGTCTCGAATTGTTTTACTAATTCATCACCGGAATACCCCCGGGAAACAAGGTCTTTTAATATTTCAACGGAAAACTCACTGGCATCACGACAAACCGGCCTGATGACAATTGCTCCATCTTTTAAGGAACATTCGACTTCATTTTCAATGCCTAGCTTTTTATAAAACTTCAAAGGAATGGTAATCTGTCGCTTCTTGGAAACGTTGATAATTTTTCTCTCCATACGATCACGCTCCTTAGCGGTTACAGGCATCTATGTAACCACCTATCATAGTATATGCAAAGTACGTAAAATAATACATATATCTTTGAAATTAGAATATCAAAGAAACAAAGAATAATCAAGTAAATGGTGGCAGGAGAAGAGAGTAATAAAATGAAAATTTAGGATTTAATGAGTCAGGAGCTTATCAATGACACCTACGCCAGGCGAGAGGAGCTATAAACGGATTACACCAAAAAAAGGCGTCCTCATCTTCTGCAGCTGTATTCCTGGCTGCCCCGCACCAACTGCAGAAAGTGTGGAAAATTTAGCTGTTTGGCATTTGCCGTTCTACTTTTCACCGGCGACCAGCATTTGGAGCGCTATGAACCCCTTTTTGGCGATAATTACCGCGAACAGCGGGGTGTCCTGCTGGAGCTGGCCCAGTTGTTAGGTTAGCTGATGATTTGCTTTTAAAGATTGTATGTGACGCGCTTCAAAAGAATTGTCTCATGGGTAGCGTATTGACATAATATCCTGTCCATGATATCATGGCCACACATGCAGCAATATGCATATATGCCTCAGGAGTTTTTATTGTGGGAGGTATTCAAGATGAGTAAAAAGCTAAATATCCGAGGCGGCCTGACCGCAACCACCAAAGGCAAACGATTATTTGAGGTAGAAGGCAAGACAGTGGGCGAGTGTCTTAATCATCTCGTCAGCCTCGTACCCAAAATGGAGGAGACCCTCTTTTATAAAACAGAGGAAGGGCCTGCCTTACGTTCGACCATTGAGGTTCTAGTCAATAGTAAGAGCAGCGACTTGGTAACAAAAGTAAATGATGGTGACGAGATTAAACTTAAGAAGAATGTTCAATGATGAGGCGGAGGCGTTGATGGCTAGTTTAGCCATTTTCATCCAAACTTTTAAAAGATAATGCTAAAAGTTTATGCTGCGGAAGCTAGACTATATTTTGAAGCTTATAATAGAAGATCCGCGCGGAGGGAGTCAAATTA
>SLJK01000067.1 GCA_007135125.1 Syntrophomonadaceae bacterium
GTTAGAAGTGCATAAGCGACACAGGAATAAAATATCCCATGAACAAAAAGTAATCCTGCGGTAAACGGGTCATTAAATACAGCAGCTTGCAGAATAGCTCCCACTATGGTAAGTGCACCAACCACGCCAGTCCCAAAGCCAGTTCCCTTGGCCTCTCCTTTACCTAAAAATAAGAGTGCCACCGGGAGCCACATTAAGCTGATTAAAACCAAAATAGCCGTTGTCATTTTCTTTGCCCCCCTATATGCCTTATTTTCCCTCTTTTATTTCCTCTTTTCCTCATAACATGAACACCTGTAAAACTATTTACGCTCCAACCTTCCTCCAGAACTCTGAAAGATGAAAAACTTTTTCTGAACAAACATGCTCACATCGTCTGCAGGCTGTCCCACTGCAACGATCCATACGCATGGTGATACCATTTTCTGCGTCAATAAGCAGTGCTTCTTCAGGGCACTCTTCGATACACCGGCCGCACCCACTACAACCCTCCATAATCCAGCGTCCCTCTATTCCAACTTTCTCTATGCTCTTCATTCCACCAGGGCCAAGATCACTTATATCACGCATTACTTTTTTGGTAACTTGGACATTTTCCCGTGGCAGTGAAAGATGTGGCAAACGATACATAGCTGCAAATTTTTCATACTGTTCCCACGGCATCCCTTCTGTCCAGTAAGATATCTCCAGCAAATATGCCCTTTCAAATACCTTGGAGTTGGCAAACATACAATGGCTTGCCTGCAGTTTCCTGGCCTTGTTCTCGAGAAATACAAGTTTTTCTGGTTCCTGGACCAGCATACGCGCCAGAATTAGGGAGGTATTACCCACCTGGAATATTTCTTTTACTTTTGGGGGAACCGTGCCCACCTTTAAAGCTTTACGGGCATCTACATAAGTACCGGAAGCACCGGCCATAAAAGCAACCTCAATATCATCGGTGCTAATTCCAGCCTCCCCTGCCAGTGTAATATAGCCTGCCCTTATTGCTCCCATGGCTTTCCCGGCTTCCTGAAGGTCATCTTCCCCAAAACGGATCTCATCAGCAAGGTTTAAATAAGTACTGGCAGTGTTTATCTGGGGAAGCTTAACCAGACCCGTTTCAAGCCCCCGGGAAACTACAGCTATAACACCGGTACCCGTAATTCCCCGGGCTCTGAGAATTCCCCCGGCCAGAACAGCACCGTTATCCAACTGCACAAGATCCCCTTCCATGGGTATCATATCTTCGTTAAGGATCATACATCTGTGACCCCCATCTTCGGGAAGGAGATCCGCAATAGCCCCTGGAGCCGCGAGCATACCTCGGCTTATATGCTGACCCTCGAGAGCAGGTCCCGCTGCACAAGAACCGGTAATAATCCTGTCCTTTACCTTTAAGGCCATCTCTGCATTAGTACCGTAATCGGTGGCGAGGGAAATTTTATCTTGTTCTAGTATTCCGGAAAGAACCAGCAAAGCCAAAGCATCTGCACCAATTTCATGCTTGACGGCCGGAGGGATCAGGATCAGGCAATCCGGCGGCACTTGTAGTAAAGGAAAACACTCCCCTCTGTATTCCTTACTCCCACGGTCAGGAGGCACCAAACCAAGTTGCTGCTGTTTTTTTTCACCGGCATAGGCAAGATCCCGTATCTCGATATTCTCAAAAAGAGATAACTGAATGGGGTTGCCACATACTGCAAGACGCTCCACTTTTATTTTTTCGGCCTTCAGCAAGAGGTCTATCACCTGGTTAATAGCGGCTATGATTATATTATGAGCAACATCTTTTCCTGCCTCTATGGCAAAATTAAGGTGGTCTATCACATTGGCGCCCGGTAAAGGATGGCGTACTGTAATAACAGTAGCAATGACCTGGTTAGTAGAAAGATCTATTGTCTGACCGCGGAAACCACTTGTACCAAGGTCCAGGGCAATTCCTGCTCTTTTCAACCTCAAGCCCCCCTATATCTGCACTTTTCAAGCTGAGCAAGGAGTAATTCTTGCTGCAAATGTCGACCGGCTATAAACATTTTGCCCATGGGCTGAGCTTTCTCCATAGGAGTCATCGTAACATACCCTGAAGCCAGGTTGAACAGAACCCACCCCCTTTCAATCAAATGAATAATTCCCTTGGCACGGAGTACTTCACCAAACTCCATACCTAAAAGAGAATTTAAAAAAAGATTAAATTCATGGGCATGAAAAGAATCATCACATTCCAAGTTATAAGATTCTAAATCCTGAATAGAAGGAATATATTCCATCCCCTCATGCTGGTGAAGTATTCCTCCTGCCAGGTCTTCGTCGTGCCTGTGTTCATGCTCATGAATATGTTCCTCGTATACCTCTTCCTGTTCGTGCTCGTGTTCACCGTTTTGTGGTATCCAGAGAAAATCATCCACACTGATTATGCCATAACTGGTCACAATCACTCGAGCCTTTCTATTTAATTGTGTTACCAGGGACATAATATCTGCAATACCCTTTTCTTCTACCAAATCGATTTTATTAATAACAACCAGCAAGGCAGATTTTAGCTGCGACTCCACATACAACTTATTCTGCTCATAAAAGGTAAAAAAATCAACAGCATCAATAATACAGATTATGCGCAGATTTTCAACATATTTTTCCAGTTTAAGGCTGCCTAAAATATCCATTAGGCTGGTAACTGTGGCCACCCCAGACGGTTCAATAAGCAAACGCTGGGGCGAATATTTTTGGGCCAGCATTTCTACCTGCCCAAGTAGATCTCTACTCAGGGTGCAGCAGATACAGCCGCTGGAAAGCTCAACGATCTCCGTATCCCTCTGGGAGAGCACTGCTCCATCTATTCCCAGATCTCCAAATTCATTTACAATAACTGCCATCTTTTCCCTGGGAGCCATTATTTCCAAAATATTTAAAATAAAAGAGGTCTTCCCGCTGCCCAAAAATCCGATAACTACATCGACGAGCACTGTATTACCTCCTAATAAAAGCTAGAGGAATGACAAGGCACCGGTAGGGTTTCTTTTTTTCAACCCAGAAACGTCTTGCCTGTCTCTTAACCGGTTGCATAAAGAAAAATCCTCCGGTGCCTCACTTAACATTCGCTTGATATTCATATCTGCTGCCACTTAAGTCACATTAATGATGAAGCATCGCTGAACTTCCCTTTCAACTTGAAGCGACAGTTACCAAAAGGAACACTGTCTCATCTTTTTAGGTATTGTACTTTTCCCTTATTTTGGTCCAGGGAACTCCATCAACAGCATCATCGGCCATAGGTGGTGCCTCCTGGGCTTCTTTACCGTAGATGCCCAGGTCGAAACTGGTCACCCACTCCAGGGCAACAGCACCACCACCGCAGACAAATGGTACCTCAATACCGTCGCGCTTGAAGCGATTGGCAATCTTCTGAAAAGCGGTCATGGTGGTGGTCATCAAAGCTGTTCCTGTAACCATGGCCGGTTTATACTGTTTTACTGCTTCAACGACATCATCTACAGGGACATCCTTGCCCAGGTCAACAACTTCAAAGCCGTTCGCCCGCAGCAGAGCATTGACGATCTGCTGCCCCAGGTCATGAATATCTCCTTCAGCAGTATGGGTAACAACCACACCTTTTCTCTCCATGGACTTGCCCATCTTCCTCTCGCATTCCTCCAGGCCGGCCAGCATAGCATCGGAAGATATAAGTGTCTGGGGCAGGTAGTAGATGCCTTCATTCCAGAGACGGCTCACTTCATCCATGGCTTTAACCAGGCCTTCCCTGATGACGACCATGGGATCATGGCTTTTAAACGCCTCATTGACTAAGGCTATAATATTATCTTCATCTCCCTCAACCACCGCATCCATTACTTTTTGTAAGAGCGGATCTTTTGCGGCCGCAACTTTCTTCTCTCCCAATTCTTCCTTTAAATCATAACGAACAAATACCTCGGCAATAGCCATTCCATTCACTCCCTTAATAAAAATTTTAGACTCTTATTACAGCCCGTAATTGCCCAGATTGAAACCTGGAACAGACTTCTTGTAGATGGCAGCACACTGATCTATAAAGTCTGCCTCCTTGTCAGGAAAGCTTTCCAACTCACGCAGGATTCTTTGAAGGTCTTCTTTTTCATAGTTGGAGAGGCGCATTTTCTCGTCACCCAGGATCAACTTGGCAGCACAGATAGCACCGGCTCTGGCGCGAGAATAATAATCGGTATTATTGGCCACTATTTCCTTACCAATCTCGTATGCCTGCGCTGGCGCCACCACATAAGTGTGAGGATCGCGGTACATATCGGAATAAACCATCATCTCTTGCAAATCCTTCTCCTTGCCCAGGGCAATAGCTGAATTCATCAGTGCCACGTCATAACCCAGGATTTCTACAAAGCATCCTGCGGTTGTACCAAAGAACATATCATGGTATTCCACCGCCTCATTGCTCCATAAGTCGGTTACAGCCATGATCAGGTTGCCCTGCAAATCGGCATGAGCACAAGCGCAGGTTTTCCCTTCTGTGGCAATGGGGATACCAGCAATGGCCTTAATAATGGGATCCTCATAGGCGCAGTCCTTGGTTGGTCCCTTTGCTCCCATCTCATAAGCCGTCAGCGTCCTTGCTGCTCCAATGGCCCTGGTAACAGCTGCAAAAACATGTGAAACGGACTTGTCCAGCATCCCGCCGGCCATAAACATGGCCACATTGGCCTGGGCACAGTTAGTATCCCCTCCCGGAGTAGCCCCATGTTTATTGGCAATATCCACAATCTGCTTCCACATAAACTCCATGTCCCTGCTGCCCAGAACGCCGATACCAAAGAGAGTCCCGCGGATATCACCCCTGGCTATACTGTGGTCTGATATTTCCTTCCCGCCCACACTTTCCATGGAAAGGTTATCAGCTTTGTTCTTTGCACTGGATTCAAAAGTCGCCAGCGCCAATTCCAAATTCCTGCAGTCACGAATATTTTCCTCTTCGGGCTTGCGGTTATCAGCAATGGTAGCACGAACGGCGCTCTTGATCCCGTATTTCTGGTACATATCCTCCTGCTGTCTGACTGTCTGGCCGGCAATATCACCGCCCCAATCCGGATTCTTGGTCATCTGCCAGACGTGTTCCAGTTCAACCTGCAAACCTGGAAAACCGAGAGTGACAGCTCTTTCCATGGATTCTTGGGTCATCTTTTCATATTCCCGCATCAAACTCTTCTTCGTTTCCTCGCTACCGGGCCTGGGGTGGTTGACAATTTCCGGATATACCATACCTCCACCCAATTCAAAATCCCTGCCGTATTTGACTGGCTTTTTTGTTGTTCCAAATATCATTTCATCGGCACTTTTATACGCCATCTTCGTAAATTTAGCCATCAGATAACTCCTCCTTTTTCTTTGATGCTCCTGAAACCCTTAAATACACGATTCCACCACGTTATTTTGTTTTTCTTGGAAACCACCTCCAATACACAGTTATTATAAAGCCTTAACACATAATA
>SLJK01000077.1 GCA_007135125.1 Syntrophomonadaceae bacterium
ATCTCCATGATGCCCTGTACTTCTTTGTTTTCCACGCGGCTGATAATTTGGCTTTGGGTGTAAGTAAAAACATCGGCATCCCTTACTTCCCTTACATTGTATCCCTCTTCCCGCAATTTTTCTGCAAAGCGTCCCGCTATTCCTCTTACTCCGCAGCCGTTTAGAACATCTATCGTGATTTCTTCGGGCAGAAACGCGGGTTCGTCGAAATCTTCCCCTTCTTCTGCTTCTTCCTCGTTTTCAGCGGCTATCTCTCTTTCTTCAATTCCATCCGCCTCATCGGCTTGCCGCTCCCTCTCTTCCAAAAGGGTAGGGGGAGGTGGTGGTGGATCCTGGATTTCGGGTTCGACCCTACCTGAACCCAGGTAACCTAATTGATAACCCATCAGGATCGTCACCGCGACGAGAGGGAGAAGGACCAAAAGGCTCCACTTTACAATTGACCAACCTCGCTTTTCATCTTCCCATTCCTCCATTTCATCAAATTCTTCTTCGGGGGAAAGTTCGATGGCCCGCGGTGCTTCAAAATATTTCCGGGCATTGTCTGCGTTGGGAGAAGATGGTCGGGGGAATGGAAATGGTGTGATTTCCCGCCGCTCCTGTGGTGTTTCGGTAAAGGACACAGGAGTGTTCCCTTCGCGCAGTTCTTGGATGACCTGGGGGACGGTTAAACCATCAGAAAAGAGTTGATCCAGAACTTTTACAAGCTTGACATTGTAAGTGGATAGAGCGATTTCTCCTCTTTCTGTTTCGAAGAAATCACGGCAATTTTGGATATGCCGCAATACAGTCGGTTGGGGGAGTTGGGCATGCCGGGCGATTTCAGTGAAAATCTCTTCCTCAGAAGTGGCTTCTACGTCATCAGTTTCTTCCGTTTCTACAAGATCTTCGTCACTCTCTAATATTCCTTCAGAAAGATCAAAGGTCACCCTTTCATAGCCGATATCTAGTTGTTCTAAAAACTCCTTAACTCGGGAAAGATCTTTTTGTGCCAGTTTTCGCTTCACTGTAGTTTTTGAAACCTCCATGGTATTATTATCACTGAATTATATTACCTTTATAATATCTGAATAATTTATATATTTTCCTTAAATATGGGTTCGTTAATTTTATGCAAATTCCTGCTTTTTTGCTTACTTAGTATAACATTTTTGTGATAAAAAATACCTATTTTTAGGCCTGGTTATGCTGATCATGAGCATTGACACAGTCTGAATTTTCTGCTATAAATGTTAATAGATGTAACAATTATCTATTGTTTTCTCGAGCTCATAAGCAAATTATGGATGGAGATTTTCAGTCATCAAAATTAGTTTACTTAATAGGAGGTAGCTGAATGAAGACGGTATTTGTGCAAACCGAGCGATGTGTCGGGTGTAAGCAATGCGAGATTGCCTGTGCGGTAGAGCACTCACAAAGCAAGGACCTTTTTTCAGCTGTATTTGAGGAGCCCCAGCCCAGGCCGCGAATCCAGGTGGGGCCTGGAGTCTACCTTAATACTTCGTTCCCCAATAAATGCCGGCACTGTAATCCCGCCCCCTGTTTGGCTGTTTGTCCTACCGCGGCTATCAGCCGCACCTCGGATCAAGAGATCGTGCTTATCGATGGCAATAAGTGTATTGCATGTGCCATGTGTGCGATGGTCTGCCCCTTTGATGTTATTCGTTATTACGAATCTGCAGAAGCCTTACAAGGTAAGATTGTGGCATTAAAATGTGACCATTGCGTGAGCCGCCAGGAGAAGGGGATTGAACCGGCCTGTGTTGAGGTTTGCAAGGTTAATGCCCTTCTCTTCGGAGAGGTCAACGAGCTGGTGCGAGAAGCAAGCTCTCGCCTTGCCAGGGCTGTTTCTACCGCTGCTGCTGCTGTCAGCCCTGAACCCGTGCAGCTGCCGGAGCATTACCAGGCCTGGCGTAATTGGGGAGAATCTGCTTCTAAATTAGCCAAACGGTAACCCAAAGTTCAAAATGCATAGCTTCTCGAAATTTAGCGGAGGAGGATGACAATGAGTGCGAATTTTGAAGAGAGAAGTATTGCTGTTGATGTGCAGAAGATTTTAAGAAATGTTGGCGGTGAAAATGTGGAGACTGTTTGGGACCGCTTACATTCCCAGGAACCCCAATGCGGATATTGTTCACTGGGTCTTAGTTGTCGAAATTGCGCCATGGGTCCATGCCGCATCGATCCCTTCGGAGAGGGGCCTCAAAAAGGTGTATGCGGAGCTAATGCAGATGTGATTGTGGCGCGCAACCTGGCCCGCACTATTGCTGCCGGTGCAGCGGCTCATTCGGATCATGGCCGGGATATTTTGGAGGCCCTGTTTCAAGTTGGGGTCGGTGAGACGGAGTCGTATCGTATCACAGATACAGAGAAGCTCCAGCGAATCGCCGGCGAATACGGTGTTGCTACCGAAAACAAAAGCATACAGGAAATTGCCAGGGAGCTGGCCTGGGAGATGATGGAGGATTTTGGCACTCGTAAAGAAATGCTCACTTTTGTAGGAAGAGTTCCTTCCCCTCGCCAGGAAATTTGGAAGAAATTCGGGATTACTCCCAGAGGAATCGATCGAGAAAATGTAGAGACTTTACATAGAACTCACATGGGTGTGGACAACGATTATGTCAATATCCTGCTGCATGCATTGCGCACCAGTCTTTCCGATGGTTGGGGCGGTTCGATGATTGCTACGGAGGTTTCCGATATTCTGTTCGGAACGCCGAGTCCGATTGCCTCACGCGCTAACCTGGGCGTGCTCAAAGCTGATGAAGTGAATATTGCGCTGCACGGCCACAATCCGATGCTCTCCGATGTGATTGTTCAAGCCGCTGCTGATCCTGAGTTGCAGAAGCTGGCAGAGCAAAAGGGTGCAAAGGGTATTAACCTGGTGGGTCTGTGCTGTACCGGTAATGAACTGCAGATGCGCCGGGGTATTCCCATGGCCGGTAATCATCTGCTCCAGGAGCTGGTGATCATGACCGGAGCTTTGGACGCCATGGTCGTGGACTACCAGTGCATCATGCCTTCAGTTGTAGAGGTCGCTAAATGCTATCATACCGGTATCATCTCTACTTTTGATAAAGCAAAATTTACGGGGGCGACCCATATCTCCTTTGATCCGGAACACGGACTGGAAATCGGGAAGAAGATCGTGCGTGAAGGCGTGGAGAATTATGCTAATCGCAACCCCGACCGTGTGCGCATTCTTGATAGCCCCACAGATATGATGGCCGGTTTTTCGGTGGAGTCCATAGTGAGTGCCCTCGGCGGCAGCCCGGAGCCCTTGGTAGAAGCTATCAAAGCCGGTAAGATACGGGGCGCGGCGGCTGTGGTTGGTTGTAACAACCCCAAGATCAAGCAGGATTACGGGCATGTAACAGTAGCCAGGCGGCTAATTGAAAATGATATCCTGGTGGTTGTTACGGGCTGTAGTGCCGTTGCCTGTGGCAAAGCGGGGCTTATGATGCCGGAGGCAGCAGAGCTTGCCGGTTCCGGACTTAAAGAAGTCTGCCAAAGCCTGGGAATACCTCCTGTCCTCCATTTGGGTTCCTGTGTTGATAATACCCGTATCCTGGTTCTGGCGGCAGCCCTGGCCAACTACCTGGGTACTGACATTAAAAACCTGCCCCTTGCCGGCGCTGCGCCGGAATGGTATTCGGAAAAAGCAGTCTCCATAGGTGCATATGTGGTTGCCTCGGGTATTTATACTGTTCTGGGAGTTCAGCCTCCGATTTTTGGAAGCCCAAACGTGGTAAATCTTTTAGCCGGTGGCCTGGAAGACGTGGTCGGTGCTACTTTTGCGGTGGAACCCGACCCGGAGAAGGCAGCTGTTCTTATTCGTCGCCACCTTGAAAAAAAACGTGCCGGCTTGAATTTAGAATCTGTTAATCCGGCAAACATTTCCATGCCGGAACCACCATCGATATAACGTAAATAAAACAAAAGCAAGGTTAGAGGAGGAGGCCATGAAACTTGTTATTATAGGCGCCGGACCCGCGGGGGTAGCAGTTGCTGAGACTGTGAGAGAGCATGATGATCAAAGTGAGATTGTTATGTTGACGGCCGAACCCTATCCGCCTTATTCTCCTCCGGCACTGGTGGAATATTTTCTGACCGGCAACCCCGTCCACTTCTGGAAAGGAGAAGATTTCCCGGCACGGCTGGGCCTGGACTATCGTGCAGGCAGGCGCGTCCTCAAAGTAGAGCCCGACCGGAAGAGGTTATTAGTGGATAATGGTGAGCCGATGCCCTATGAACGGCTTGTAATTGCATCAGGCGGCAGGCTTTATAGCCCTATCAGCGGTTCCGATAAAGAAAATATCCATAATTTCAAGTCTTTGCAAGCCGGCCAGATGCTCCTGGAACAGGTGCGTTCCAGGGATATCCGCACTGTTTTGATAGTGGGGGCTGGATTTATTGGGGTTGAAGTCGCTATAATGCTGCGGGAAATGGGACTTGAAGTAACAATGCTGGTCCGTTCGCGGCCTATGCGCGGGATGCTGGATCCGGAAACGTCTCAGATAGTCTTGGAAATGCTGCATTCGCGGGGGATCAGAATATTTCAGGGTGAAGAAGCTGATGCAACGAGTTTCCTCGGTGAAGAGCGTGCCGAAGCAGTGCAGTTGCGTTCTGGCAAACAGCTTACAGCTGATCTTTTTGTCGCTGCAACGGGTTTAAAGCCCAATATCGAGTTTCTGACAGGTTCCGGAATTGAGACCAACTGGGGCATTATTGTTGATGATTACCTGCGCACCAACTTTCCGGACATCCATGCGGTTGGTGATGTGGCTGAGGTTGCCGGCCGTCATGGAGAGGGAGGGCGCAATGTTTATCCTAACTATCCCAATGCTGTAGAGCAAGGTCAGACAGTGGCTTACAATCTCCTGGGATGGTCTGTGGCTTACCAGGGGGCCGAAAGTATGAACAGCCTTAAACATCTGGGTTTGCCGATCATGGCCGCAGGCGCCATGGAGGGTGAGGAATTACGTGTGTGCAGTGATGGAAAGCTGCGCAAGCTATGGATAAGTGACGGCCGCCTGGTGGGATTCCGATTGGCCGGGGATATAAGTTGTGCAGGTCTGTACCTGAACCTGATGAGGAGGTCGGTAGATATTTCCGCTATCAAAGAAGTGCTTCTGGATCCCAATTTTGGCGTTGCTTACCTGGCGGGGATGGCACTTGCGCCGGAGATGAACTTCTCCGGCATCAAAAAATGAGATTGACAGGTGAGAAGTGAGTAGCTATAATATAGGGGACCCTTACACTCAGCAGTTTTTACGGTAAGGGAAACCTATGGGGCTGTGGCGCAGTGGGAGCGCGCTTCCTTGGCATGGAAGAGGCCGCGGGTTCGACTCCCGCCAGCTCCACCAAA
>SLJK01000010.1 GCA_007135125.1 Syntrophomonadaceae bacterium
GCGCATTATCCTTCAGAACCAGATTTTATGGGTAATTGGGATGATTATGGTGATCTTTTCCTTTTATCATCGGGGGTGCTGTATGGAAACCATGCTGCAGCAGTGAGTTGTTTTTATTGTTCCAGTCTGCTTGTTGTCTGTTAGCTACCTTTTGTTAAAAAAGCCTTTGACCAGGACTACGGGTGTGCCCGCGTCGGCGGAGCCGCTGATCAGGTCCGCCAGGCTGGCGATTAGGTCCTCCATTTTGCGCGGGGTAGTGCCTTCACTGACCATTTCGTCCTGTCCGTAATCCCTGGCCTGGTGAGCCTTTAGTGTTTCCTCGATTTCCGTGACCGACTTGCCTTCTGCATGGGCTGTATCGGCCAGCAGTTTGTACTTGACCCCTTCTCTCATCCTGCCACCCTTAAAGCCTTCTGTGCTGCCCAGGCCGGGCTGTGGATCTGCCAGTTCATATATACCCGAGGGAGGGTCCTTGTATGCCCCGTCGCCATAGATTAACACTTCCACTTTTTTGCCCAGTCCGTTATGGATTTTTTGCTGCATGCGGGTTGCATATTCATCTCCTTCTTTAGGGGCCAGGTTCAGTAAATTTTCCGTAGACATGTTGCTGCCTAAAAGGCCCCACTCGGACCAGGATGGCTTGGAGCTGTCGCTGCAGATATCCTGCAGGGTTATGCAGTTTACTCCTTTCCCCTGCAGCACCGCGCACGTTTTATGTCGGTCATGTATATTGGAAATGATTACACAGTCGGGGTTAAAGCTGGTTATCATGTGTGGATCATTGCAGAGATAAACCTGGGCTTTAGCTCCTTCAGCTTCGATGATCTCCTGGTAGTAGCGTGGATAGTTTACTTTGGTGATGGGGTGAAAGCACTCTTCTGCCACCGTTTCAAACCTGATTATCTCATTTTCAAGGCAATTATAAGCTGTTTCTTCGTCAATGATCTGGTTACCCACTTCATCACAGGGAAAGGAGAGCTGTAAGATGACTTCCCCTTCAGGTACTGCCCTGGCCAGGCCCCTGAGAATAATGGCGAAGCGATTACGACTGGTTATGGGGAAAAGTACCCCCAGCCGGGAATTTTTGGTGATGCCATATTGTTCTTGCAAATTTTTGGCGATTTCGTCCGTGGTAACGTAATTATTTTGTGCCCTGGCCACCACGGATTCCGTAATACAGATCACGTCGCCATCATCCAGCAAGCTGTCGCTGTCGCATTCTTCCATGGCTTGATAAACCATACCGATTAGATCGCAGTTAGGTGTAATCACACCTAACTTAATACCAAAGGCACAGGGCCCAATGTAGTGCGGTAATTTATCCATATCCACTAACAACCTCCCGATTTTTCTCTTATAATTTACCAAGAGTTAGGATGTTTTCATTATTCCAGTAATTTTCGCAGGTTGGAATTAGCAAAATTTGTTTCGGATAGATAGAATTTACCTTCCTCGTCGAAGATGATGATTCCAGCATCTACCATTAGCTGCAGAGCATAGGGTTTATAGTCTCGGACCTTATACATGCGCTCAATAATGCTTTGAGAAGTAATGCCAAGCTCTTCTCTAGTCATAGCATTATGGTGATCCAGGGCACCTTTTTCCCTGAAAATTTTTAGTACCTGCTGCAGGGATCTTTTCATACGCATGCGGGAAAGGAAAAAGGCCAGGACAAGAAGACCGATTATAAAAAGTATAAAAATGATGGTGTTTAGCATAGTGCCGGCCGTGCTCCTTTGCAAAAATATTGGCGGAAGAAAGCACTAATTATCCTTACCGTCTTCTACCTTTCTAACCATACCATAGAACGGCGGCGCCATCAATGCCCGGAACGATATATTTAATCCCGGTTAAGCTCCTATTTTTAGAAGTATGTTATAATATTAAAAGATAAAAAGCTTTAGGGTACTAATTTTATCAGGGAGATGAAGGGTAGATGAATACGGTTATTCTGGCATGCCAGACGGTGTTTGACGAGCTGAATATGGTGATTGAGGAAACCGGGGTTTCCCATCCCGTTTACTGGATAGAATCGGGGCTGCACAATACGACCGAAAAACTGCACAAAAAGATACAGGAGGAACTGGAAAACTTGCAGGATTCAGAGACTGTTCTTCTGGCTTTTGGTTACTGCGGCAACGCTTTACAGGGAATAGGCTCCGACTACTCCAGGTTGGTTATGCCCCGTATTGATGATTGTATTTCCATGTTGCTGGGTTCTGCGCAGGAGAGGCAGAAAAGGGATAAGGAGCAGACCACCTATTTTTTTACGGCGGGATGGTTAAAGTATGAAAGGAGCCTGGTCCAGGAATACGAATATGCCCGGAAGAAGTACGGGCAGGAAAGGGCCCTGGAGTTGATGAAAATGATGCTTAAGCATTACGAGCGATTTGCTCTTATCGATACAGGTGCTTATGATCTGACTCCCCACCTGGATGAGATAATGAAGTTGAGCTCTGTGCTGGAAATGGACCAGCAGGTTATAAAGGGCTCCTTGCGGATTTTTAGGAAACTTCTCACCGGGCCGTGGGACGAGGAGTTCATTATCGTTCCTCCGGGAGAAAAGATTGCCCTGGATTATGGGGTGCTCAGCCAAAACGAAAGTGTTCTGCAGGGAGATTAGAAACTCAAGCTAATGGTAATTAATTCATTTTTATGCTAAAATGTCATCATAAGAGCAACAATATGGGAAAGGGAAGTGTATATGAGCGTCGTTATGTACAGAGAGCCGCAATTGGAAAATCCGGAGATGTTATGCAGCTGGCCGGGGATCGGTAATATTGGCCTGATAGCTGTTGATACGCTGAGGGGTCAGCTCAAAGCAAGAGAACTGGGACAGATAGAACCATGGGATTATTTTGAGCCTCACAAGGTTTTCATTCAAAAGGGGATGCTGGAGGAGTTGTGGTTTCCCCGCAGCAGATTTTTTTACCATGAACGCGGGGAAAAAGACCTGCTTTTCTTCACCGGCGAAGAGCAGCCGGGCGGGAGAGAAAAGGTGTATGCCTATGGAGAAAAGGCCTACCGGATGGCGGAAAATGTTGTGGAGGTGGCCCGGAAGCATGGCTGCCGCAGGATATATACTTCCGGTGCCTGCGTTTCCATGACTCATCATCAGGTTAAGCCCAGGGTAGTGGCGGTTACCAGCTCTGAAAAGCTGAACCGTGAACTGAAGCGCTACCCGAACCTGGTGACGATGAGTGAGCTTGGTGAGGGTGGCGGAGAAGGCGTCATTACCGGCATGAACGGATTGATGCTTGCTGTTGCCAAGAAAAAGGGCCTGGAAGCAGTCTGCCTGATGGGGGAGATTCCCGACTGGTTGGCCAGGGTGCCCTTTCCTTATACCAAGGCCTCAAAATCGGTTCTGGAGGTTTTTGGCTCAATTTTTGGCTTAGATACACGTCCAGGCTTGTTGGATCGGCAGAGTGCAGAGGTGGATAGGGTCATCGAGAGCTTTTACGAAAAGTTCCCGGAGGAAGTGAAGGAGATATACGACCAGCGGAAAACAGAAGCCAAACCTGTTCCTATTAGCGAAAAGGAAGCCGAATGGATGAAGGAGAATCTGGATGAGTTCCTAAAGTCGCTTACCGATGAGCAGGAGAAGGGGGACGATAATGGTGACAGACCGATCTGATGATCTTTTCCATATATTTAAAGAACAACCGCTGCAGAGTTCCTCTTTGATTGTGTGCTGGAAAAGTAGCGATTTGGGCAGAATAGCGAGCCAGGTTGTTAATTACATGATTGAGTCGCTGGGCGGAGAGGAAGTAGCGGAGTTAAAACCGGCGGGTTTTTTCACCTTCGAAGGAGCAATTTTCCGGGATGACATAATTCAGGTACCAGACAGCAGGTTTTGGGCCTGCCCGGAGGCGGGAGTTCTTCTTTTCAACAGTGAAGAACCGACCCTCAACAATTACAAATTTTTAAATAGCATTCTTGATTATGGTGAACGCCACTGTGGCATAAAAGAACTCTATACCATTAATGCTGCTCCTTCCCTGGTCAGTCACAACACTCCGCGGGAAATCCTGGCGGTTTTCAACCAGGTGGAACTTTTGGAAAGGTTTGAAGAAGAAGAACTGGAACCCATGACCTGGGAGGGCCCCCCGGCGACCAGCAGTTATTTGCTGTGGGTTGCTGCCAGAAGAGGTCTTTCCGGGATCAGTCTCTGGCCTGAAATTCCTTTTTACCTGGCGGCCCATGAAGATCCCCTGGCGGTTAAAAAAACCCTTTCTTTTCTGGGGCGCAGGTTGCAGCTTGATCTGGATCTGGAAGAACTGGACGAACAAGCGAAATGCCAACAGCAGCAGCTTTCCCAACTACAGGAGGAGAATGAACAGGCAGGTGCCCTTTTGCAAAGGTTAGAGGACGGCGATACGCTGGATGAAGAGGAGCAAATGTTGTTAAACAGGGAAGTGTATCTGAAACTGGAAAAAGAGTCCTGATCAAGTCCTATTTTGCTGTTGCCGACACTTTTATTTTCGGATATAATAAGTTCCGGTGTTTGGGACTGGCAAACCTGGTGAAAGGAAATGACCGAGAGTGAGCAAGAACAAAAATGGCAATAAAATGAAGCGCCGCAAAAGTTTTTGGAAAGGTCCTGTTTTTTGGGGCCTGGTAATTGTTTTGGCTTCTGTTGTTTTTGGGGGAGGATATTGGTTGCACACCCTCTGGAGCGAGATTTACCAGGAGGTCCAAAACGGCCGTGACGGTTTGAACAGCTTTATAGGTCGTAATGGTGATAACGTAAGCACTCCCGGGGATTCTTCTGAACGTGAGGAGAGAGAATCACTTCCTGATATTATGACCGTCCTTGTTCTTGGTTTGGACGGGCGCGGAAGCAATATGACGGGACGGACCGATACCCTCATGCTGCTGACCCTGAACAAAAAATCAAACGAAATCAACATCGTATCTATCCCGCGTGATATGCGCGTGGAAATACCCGGTTACGGACTGGACAAGATAAACCATGCCCATGCTTACGGAGAGGTAGCTCTTACACGCCAGGCGGTAGAAGATTTTCTGGATGCGAGAGTGGATTACTACGTAACCACAAACTTTGAAGGCTTTAAAAATATTGTTGATATTTTAGGCGGAGTGGAGCTGGAAGTGGAAAGCAGGATGCGTTATTACGGGATCGATGTTACCATTGAGCTTGATCCGGGTTTGCAGACTCTTGATGGTGATAAAGCCCTGCAGTATGTGCGTTATCGCAGTGACGGCCAGGGAGATTTGGGCCGTGTGGAACGGCAACAGAAGTTACTGAGCGTGCTTA
>SLJK01000120.1 GCA_007135125.1 Syntrophomonadaceae bacterium
AACCTGCGTTTGGTCCGGGGTCATGTAGTACTCCCCGTTAAAATCCTGCCACTCCCCGGGCAGCTCCACCACGAGGCCCTCGGGATCAAAAAGAGGCTCAAGGGTTTCATGCAGCTCCTGCAGCTCTTTCCAGGTTAGATTGGTATTCAAGTACGGGGAAACCTCCCGCAGTAAACCGGAAGTGGCAAAAATACCTTCATTGGCATGGGCAGATTCCTCAGCCAGGTACTTTAAGGCCCCGGCCTTGTGAAGGGCCTCCTGCAAAGAGTGCTCCGCAGTTGTTTCCTGCTGTATGCTTTCCTGTTGTTCCTGTGAAACTTCCTGCAGAAGGAACTCCAGGTATTCATCTGCTCCCGCCATCTCCCCTGCGACGGAAATACTGTCACAGTGTTCGGCCAAAACCGGGATCGCCCGGTAATCTACCTCCACAAATGAGTGTATAGGAACATCCAGGAAATGAGATACCTGTGTTAATAACAGCTCAGCTCCGCCCTCCTCATAAAAATCAGTGGGAGTGTAAAACCTGGCTATAGCTTCTCTGCCAATATCATCCTGCGCAGCGGCGGCCTCGCTTGCCCTGTCCTCACCCAGGCGGTGCATCAATAAGTTTCCCGGAATATAGATGATGTTAAGAGTACCATCTTCTGGCGGATAATTTAAAAAAAAGAGCTCCTCTACTGCTGTTTCTTCCGCCCCTTTTATTCCATACAGCAAATAATTTGTCCCTCTGTCAAGAGGAAGATCCCTTAAGGAGACCGCCCAATCTTCCGTATTTTGAAATGATTGGAAGGGACCCAGCAAACGCATCCCGAAGAACAAGATTAGCAGCAAAAAAACAAAACCAGACAGGAATGCAAGGCGTTTTTTAAACAGCGAAGCTTTCCTGCCGGTCCTTCTTTTTTTGGGTTTAGAATGAACCATACCCCTGCAGCTCCTGCTCTTTGTTCCTCAAATTTAAGATGAGTTCGTTGCGAAAAGATATAGAATTAGGGTGCACAATTTTTTGCCTGTCGAGAACATATTTTATAGTGAGGTCAACGACACATAGCAAGGCCGTATCAAGGTCATCATAAACTATTTCTCTTATCCTGTTTACCCCGGGGCAGCTCCTGCCCGGTTCAATAAAATCGGCCAGGTAAATGAGTTTGGAAAAAAGGGATATGCCCTCCGAACCTGTTGTATGGTACGTGACCGCTTCCAGCAACTCAAAATCGTCAATCCCCATTTCATATTTAAGCAGCCATGCTCCTACCGGAGCATGTAAAAGAGCCGGTTCTTGTTGGGTGAAGTAATCTGCATTATCATACTTAACTGCTAGTTCTAAAAGGACTCTTTCAGGCAGCGTTTTGCCAAAATCGTGAAGTAAGCCCGCCAGCGAAGCTTTTTCTACATCAACACCATGTTGATGCGCAAGCTTGACAGCCGTCTCTTCTACCCTCAAGCAGTGGGAAAATAACTCATCGCTAATTTTTTCCCTGAGCATATCAATGGCGTCTTTTCTCTCCATGCTTTTGCTTTCACCTTTCATTCTTTTGAGTCATATTTATTATTTTGACAAAAAAATAAATATTCCTTCCCTGCTCTCTAAAAAAAGGTGTCGTAAAATACAAAAGGCAACCACGGTTGCCTCTTAATCTCTCGGCTTGGCCTCATTGACGACCAGCCGCCGTCCATCAAGTTCAATTCCATTCAAGTTATCCATCATTACCTGGACATCTTCTTCACGAACTTCCACGAACCCGTATCCCCTCGAGCGGCCTGAAGACCTTTCGGTAATAATGCGGCAGCCTAATACCTCTCCGTATCTGGCAAAAGCATTTTGAAGATCTTCTTCTGTGGTCTCCCAGGAAATATTCCCCACATATAGGGTTTTTGCCATCATTTCACCTCGCTTCCGGCCTTTCCACAGCTTCTCCGGTTACAATAAAATACTATAAAATAAGAGTTGTGCGATTTATTGCTCTTTCTGAATTTTTTTTAATAATATCACTGGCAACAAAAGAAGTCAAGTGGCCTACCGGATATACAAGTTGTTCTTATAAATATACTGTTCGACAGATTCAGGGGTCAAATATCTTATAGTCCTGTTCTCAGCGACCCTTCTCCTGATAAAGGTCGAAGAAATAGCCATGGCAGGTATCTCCAGCAGGTGCACCCTCTGCATAACCTCGGCAAACGCAGAGCCCATGATTATCTTTAACTTATCAAAGGAATAACCCGGACGGGAAGCTGCTATAAAAGGGCAGCTGGCCAGCAGTTCTTTATAATCTTTCCAGGAAGTGATATCGAGAATGGCATCGGCGCCGGTAATAAAAAACAGTTTTAAGTTCCCGTTATAGAGGTCATAAAAACGCCTTACCGTATCGATGGTATAACAAGGCTGCTGGCTGTCAATCTCCAGCCGGGAAACGGTAAAATACGGGTTATCCACCACCGCCAGCATATTCATCAGGTAGCGGTGTTCGGCAGGAGTTATAGCCGCTTCGTCTTTGTGGGGTGGGTTCCCAGCTGGCATAAAGACGACGTGGTCCAACTTAAACTGCTGCCGTGCTTCTTCAGCAGTAACCAGGTGCCCGATATGTATCGGATCAAAAGTTCCTCCCATCAGACCCATGGTTAGTTCTTTATTGCCTGCTTTTGGTAGTAAAAAGCTCATGCTAATTCTTCCCCAGGGAATATATTTGTCCACAACAGCAGCGTCACACAATTAGTTTACAAAAGATCTAACGGAAAGTAAATTCATGCTCTCCTATTATAACCGTGTCCCCTTCTTTAATTCCTTTCTTTTTAAGCTCATTTTCCACTCCCAGTGTTTCTATAACCTGCTGGAAATAATTAACCCCGTCTTCACTTTCCAAATCTATCCTTCGCACTGCCTTTTCCACTTCGGTGCCTCGTACAATAAAAAGATCACCTTCCCTTTGAACGCTTGTAAAGCTGTATTGGAAAGAAGGTGGCAAATAAATGGTTTCCTGCTCTGCTGTTCCTTCTGGCTGCAGATGCAGGGCTCTTTCCTCCGCCAGGCAGCGGTAGATTTCTTCCAGCAAACCTGTTACTCCTTCTCCTGTTGCCGCAGATACGGTGAAAAGTGGCCATTCTTCACTTATACTCTTTTTAAAATGTTCTAAATTATCCCGGGCTTCCGGCAGATCCATTTTGTTGGCAGCTATGACGCGGGGACGGGAAAGAAGTGCAGGGTTATATTTCTGCAATTCCAGGCAAAGTTTTTGGTAATCCGCTGCAGGATCACTGCCGTCTACAGCTGCCATGTCTAATATGAACAGCAAAACACGGGTGCGCTCAATATGTTTTAGGAAATGATGCCCCAATCCCGCACCTTGATGGGCCCCCTCAATTATGCCCGGGAGATCAGCGATAACAAAGGAGCGCTCTTCTCCCAAATACACTACACCCAACTGGGGAACCAGCGTCGTAAAGGGATAATCCGCGATTTTGGGAGCAGCAGCAGAAACGCGCGCCAAAAAAGTGGACTTTCCGGCATTAGGGTAACCGATCATCCCTACATCGGCAAGCACCTTGAGCTCCAACAGAAGAGTTCGTTCTTCTCCGGGCTCACCTTTTTCGGCAAACCGGGGGGTCCTCCTGCGTGAGGAGGCAAAACTTGCGTTTCCTCTTCCGCCTCTTCCCCCCTGGGCTGCGACAACCTGAAAGCGGGAACTATTAAGATCTGCTAATTGAGTGCCATCTTCGTCCTTTATAATGGTGCCCAAAGGGACTTCCACCAGGAGCGGCTCCCCTCTTTTGCCGTTCCTTCTTCCGCCCTCGCCCTGGGAACCGTTTTGCGCTTTCAGGTGCGGCCTGTAACCCAGGTCGATGAGGGTATTCTTATGGCTCGTCGCCATAAATATTACATCACCGCCATCGCCTCCTCTGCCGCCATCAGGGCCACCTCGGGGAACATATTTCTCTCTTCTGAAAGAAAGCGCCCCGTCTCCTCCTCTGCCCCCTGAAACATACACCTTGACACTATCCACAAACAATATCCAGCACCACCGCAGTAAGAGGTAAGCTAAAAAAAAACCCCGTGCCTAGGGGTTTAATTAGCAGGATAAACATTCACTCGTTTTTTATGTTTGCCCAAGCGCTCATAAGCGACAAAGCCGTCAGTCAAGGCAAAAAGAGTGTCGTCTTTGCCTTTTCCGACGTTGATGCCGGGGTTGATCCTGGTCCCCCTCTGACGTATAAGTATATTGCCAGAAGTAACCATTTGCCCCCCATACTTTTTAACTCCAAGCCTTTTGGCATTGCTGTCCCGTCCGTTGCGGGAGCTTCCTACACCTTTTTTATGAGCAAATAACTGTAAATCTATGCTGCGCATTATTCATCCCCCCTTCACCAAGACTTTTTGCCATAAATCAAGTTTCACTCTACCCCGGGAAAAAGAAACCTGCTTCATACCGTTTAAGTAATGGCAATCTCTTTATAGTCGATATGGTCGGGGTAGGCTTTAGCTGTTTCTTTTAAGCCAAGCAGCATCGTTTCCAGCAAAAGCAGAAACTTCTCGTTTTCACTGCTCTCCATTTCCTGGGGAGCGCTTAATGAAAAATATCCTTCCCTGAGCTTCTGGGGAGGCTTAATTCCCAGGAGATCTTCCATGGCATAAAGTACGGACTGCACAAGTACCGAAACCGCGGCACATACTATATCGCTTCCCCCCGGAGCAAAAAGGGCATGTCCCTTTATCTCTACAGAAAGAGGGTTGGAATCTTGATCTCTTGTAATTCTTACTCTTACCATTTAGGAATTGCCTGGTTCTATCGCCTGAATAAGTAAACGGGTATGGGGTTGACGGTGTCCTTGCTTGCGCCTGTAATTTTTCTTGGGCTTGTACTTGTAAACAACAATTTTTTTGTTTTTGCCATGAGCCAGGACCTTAGCCTTTACTTTCGAATCAGTCAGGTAAGGTGTCCCCACTTCTGTGCCGGCATCTGTAGTAACTGCCAGAACTTTGTCAAAAACTACTTCTTCTCCTACCTCAAAATCCAGCTTCTCCACATTACAAACAGTACCCTCAGTTACACGGTACTGTTTTCCACCGGTTTCCATAATTGCATACATTTTTAATCCTTCTTTCCCTTAAACTCGCCGCACATGGGTTTTACCATTGTGTAAATTTAAGACCCTGCACGAGCGGTTGAACGAATTGTATTGTAGCACATTAACACGGCCTTGTCAATAAATCTGCACATCAAACCGATTCCGCCATGAAACTGCATTTTCTACCCCACAAACGATTTCCCTGGCAGGTAAAAACATTTGCAAAAAGGAAATGCCCTCCCTTGCAAGGGGCAGGGCATCCGTGCTTAAATTTCCGTGGAGCGGATGATGGGAATCGAACCCACGCGACTGGCTTGGGAAGCCAGGGCTCTACCACTGAGCTACACCCGCCTGATCTCCAGGTAACGCTCTAATTTACGTTTAACTCTCTGCAGGGCATTGTCTATAGACTTCACATGCCTCCTCAGTTCCACAGCAATCTCCTGGTAAGATTTCCCTTCCAGGTATAACATCAGCACACGCCATTCCAGCTCGCTTAATATTTCGCCCATCTTAAATTCGATGTCGTTATATTCTTCACGGTTAATCATTAATTCTTCAGGGTCTGTTACTTTTGTGCCGGATAATATATCCAGCAAGGTGCGGTCCGAATCTTCATCATAGATAGGTTTATTAAGAGACACGTAGGAGTTCAGCGGTATGTGCTTTTGACGGGTAGCGGTTTTAATGGCGGTAATAATTTGGCGGGTTATGCATAGTTCTGCAAAGGCTCTGAACGAGGAAAGCTTGTCACCTTTAAAATCACGAATGGCCTTATATAATCCGATCATCCCTTCTTGAATGATATCTTCCCTGTCGGCACCGATAAGGAAATATGACCTGGCTTTGGACTTGACAAAATTCCGGTATTTATTTATCAGGTATTCCAGTGCAATGTCGCTTCCAAGTTTGGCTTCTCCGGCGACTTCTTCATCCGTTTTCTCATCGTATTCCTCAACTTTTGCTAAATCAAGCTCCGTAATTGTCCGATCCTCTTCCCTCATCCCTTGCGCCATCAAAACCACAAGCATTCGCCTCCATTGTTGAAATTGGGTTGAATCCTCACCGTTATTATATCTTATGTCTTCTAAAAGCGTCAAGCACTTTTCGACCAAACAAAAAGGTTAACTTTCCACCTTGACCTGCCCTATTAACCTGTCCTGCTACAAGGGCAACCGGTATACCTAACCGGCAGCAGGAAAGTTTAAGTAAGGCCGACCCAAACTAGAGTCGCCGCCATTTCTCCAAAGCATCTCTTACTTTATCTGAAACCATGTCATCAAGGAGGTTTCTCGAGAGCACTTTAGCGGTTCGTTCTTTGCTTAGTTCTTGACGGTAATCCAAAATCTTCAGGCGTAATTCCCTTGCGGAAAGTCGCCTCCCGCCCTTCCACAGCACTATGTGCTGCTCAAGGTTATCTGAAGAAGCTACCTCAATTTCTTCTCCTATTTCGAAGAGAGTCACTACCAGCCTTTCTATAAACACATCGGCCGATTGGTTTTCACCGGTGAAAATTGTTTCTATATTTTGAGTTACGTACACTTGCGGTTTGCCTTTTACCCGGTAAGCATCGTACACGATAATAATCTTATCCCAGATCAGCGGGGTGTATTCCTGCAGTATTTCAGACAGCTTTAACCTGGCAACTTCCATATTTTCACGCCGCAGGTCTTCCAGCTCCTGCCACTGGTTGATAATATTATAACCGTCGACAATAAGTAACGCCATTTTTGCCTCCTGTTTACCGCTTTATGTTCAGCCGGTGACGGTATACCTCGTAAGTTATCAGGCCTCCAGCTACAGCCACGTTTAAGGACGAAATAGTGCTGCGGGTGGGTATCTGCAGTAGAAAATCACATTTTTCTTTAACAAGCCGAGAAAGCCCTTTGCCTTCGCTTCCCAAAACAAGGGCCAAAGGCACCTCCAGGGGCGCTTCATAGAAAGGCGTGGTCCCTTCCGCATCTGCCCCCATTATCCATAACCCCTGTTCTTTCATGTTGTCGATCTCCCGGGCAAGGTTAACTACCTGTGCAACGGGAATATAAGCCAGGGCACCTGCAGAAGCTTTATAGGCCGCAGGTGTTATGCCGCAGGCCCGGTCTTTGGGAATTACAACTCCGTCCACACCTGAGAGGGAGGCAGTGCGCAGCAGGGAACCAACATTATGAGGATCCTGCAGGTGATCCAGTACAAGCAGGAAAAAAGGTTCTTCAGGGAAGCGTTTATTATCCAGTATTTCTGCCACAGTGCTGTAGCGGAAAGGCGCTGCAAACGCCATAACCCCCTGGTGCTTTTGGGCAGGTACCGTTTTCTCCAGCTCTTCTTTCCCGGCGGTATGAAAAGGAATATTCGCCTCTTTTGCCCTGGCGCGGATTTCTTTTATAATCTCCCCCGAAGCGCTTTCCTGCAGGTAGATGGAAAGCAGGGGGAGTCCGGCTTTTAGAGCTTCGAGGACTGTCTGGCGTCCAAAAAGCAGTTCCGCCCGGTTATCTCCTTTTTGTGCAGGCGGAGAAAAAGAGTCACTGCTCCTTTCGCCTGCTGCTTTTTTCTTCTTTCCCCGCTGCGTATGGTGCGGTTTTTTCCCGGCAGCACTCATTAGTTTCTTAAAACGCCCACCTTTTAGTAGATATCTATACATGCTAAGTTATGACGCCCGTGCATACAGGCCCAGCAAATTCCAGGCAGCTTACTTCTCCCTTTTCCAACGGACACCCTGGGGTGTATCTTCCAGGATTATGCCGCTTTCTTTCAGGCGGTCCCGGATTTCATCCGCCACGGCCCAGTCTTTGCGGCGGCGGGCTTCTTCTCTTTTTTGAAGAAGCTCTTCTATCTCTTCGTCCAAGGCAAGAGGTGCAGTATCCCGCAGATAACCCAATATTTGATCGGTCTTTTGGTAAAATTGAAGGATTTCCTCCAACACTTTTATTTTTTGGCCACCGGCCCGGTTAAGGTAAATATTAGCTTCCCGGGCCAACTCGAACAGCGAGCCGATAGCTTCCGCGGTATTAAAATCATCGTCCATGGACTGCATAAATTTATCCCAAGAAGATTGGACCTTCTGCAGCAATATTTCTTCTTCGTTATCAGGAGTGCCGTCCACAGCTTTTGCAGCCCTCTGCCTTATATTGTAAACAAGGGAATTCAACCTTTCCAGGGCCTTGGAGGTCTGTGCAAGATACTCAAGAGTGAAGTTAATAGGGCTGCGGTAATGAGCAGAAAGCATAAAAAAGCGTAGGGCAAGGGGATCCCCTTCCTGGCGCAGCTGCCGCACCGTCAATACATTACCCAAACTCTTGGACATTTTCTCTTCATTTATGTTGAGATACCCGACGTGGGTCCAGTACTTTACGAAAGTTTTTCCGGTAGCCCCCTCGCTCTGGGCGATTTCATTTTCATGATGGGGGAATATAAGATCCTGGCCCCCGGCATGAATGTCAAGGGTATCGCCCAGGTAGTGCGTGGACATGGCTGAACATTCAATATGCCATCCGGGCCTTCCCCTGCCCCAGGGGCTCTCCCAGGAGGGCTCACCGGGCTTTTCCTTCTTCCAGAGCACAAAGTCTACAGGATGTTTTTTCCTCTCATCCACCTCAACCCTGGAACCTGAGGCAAGCTCTGATAGGTTCTGCCCGGAAAGCTTGCCATAGGAAGGAAACGACTGCACATCAAAATAAACATCTCCTTCTACTTCGTAGGCCATACCTTTTTCCAGCAGCTGCTCGATAAGGGTAATAATTTGGGGTATATGCTCCGTAGCGCGAGGTTGATAATCGGCAGGGAGAATCCCCAGTGAATCTGCATCTTCCAGGTAATGATCTATAAAACGGTCTGCCAGATCCTGTACAGTAATATCCATCTCTTTTGCTCTGCCTATCATTTTGTCATCAATGTCTGTATAATTTTGCACAAAGGTAACCTGGTAACCACGATAGGATAGGTAGCGCCTGAGCACATCAATAGTTATGAAGACCCGGGCGTTCCCAATATGAAAATAATCATACACTGTGGGTCCACAAGCATAGATGCCTATCTTGCCCTCACTCACTGGTATAAGCGGTTCTTTGGTGCCGCTGAAAGTGTTAAATAGTTTTATCATTTAGTTTCCCCTTTCTCCGCGGTATCCCTTAGTTCGTCCTTACTATAATCACCTTTTCCTGCAAAATTATCCGTTAAAATTCGCAGTTCATCTATTTGGTTTTGTAGGGAATCAAACATCTGGGCCACAGGGTCCGGTAAGTCCTGATGATTGAGATCCACGGGTGTAATCTTTTTGCCGCGATGAAAAACGACCCTTCCAGGTATGCCTACCACCGTTGCCCCGGGAGGAATAGAATGCAGGACAACAGAACCTGCTCCTACACGTGCTCCCTCGCCTACCTCAACGGGTCCAAGAACATGGGCACCGGTACCTATAACTACGTTGTTTCTTATCGTGGGATGCCGTTTTTTCCTGCTGGTGCTGGTTCCACCCAGGGTCACTCCCTGGTAAATCGTTACCCGATCTCCTATCTCTGTTGTTTCCCCAATCACCACGCCCATTCCGTGGTCAATAAATACACTTTCCCCAAATTTTGCTCCGGGATGTATTTCGATACCGGTTAAAAAACGGGAAATATGGGATATAATACGTGGCAGCACTATTAGCTTTTTCCGGTGCAGGAAATGAGCTGCGCGGTGTAAAAGGAGGGCATGAAGTCCGGGATAACAAAGAAGCACTTCCAGAATACTTCTGGCAGCCGGGTCCCTTTCGAAAACCGCATCGATATCCCTTTTTAACCTTGCCAGCATTTTTTCATCTCCTTAAGGTTTGCAAAATTCTTTAAGTAACAGTGCGGCAGCTCATTCATAAGAAAAACCCGCCCCCACCAAGGCAGAGACGGTATTAATAGTAGACCGCGGTTCCACTCTGCTTGAACGACATGTTTTCCGCTGTAGAATGATAATAAACTGTTGTCCACAAACACTTGCTCTATTCATCCCGCCGGCGGATTAAAGCGACTGCATATGCCGAAACCCCTTCTTCGCGCCCCGCAAAACCAAGCCTCTCTGTCGTTGTTGCTTTAACAGATACAAGGCCCGTTTCGATCCGTAAAACATGTGCAAGATTTTGCCGCATCTCTTTTATATAGGAGGAGAGGCGAGGGCGTTGGAGAACTACAATGCTGTCTATGTTTACTATCTCAAATCTTTCCTGTTGCAAAAGGGATAGAACATTCTCTAAAAGAATAAGGCTGGAAATATCTTTATACTTATCATTGCCAGCCGGGAAATGTGTTCCAATATCTCCGAGAGAGGCCGCACCCAAAAGTGCATCAATCACAGCATGGGTCAACACATCAGCATCAGAATGACCTGCCAATCCCTTTTCAAACGGTATCTCCACACCACCCAGTACAAGGTTTAGATCCTGGTGCAGGGGGTGCACATCATAGCCGTTACCAATGCGGTAACTCACCTTTATACCACCGCTCCCTGGTACCTCTGTTATAACAGAGGCTCCCTTTTTGCTCGGGTTCACATGTGCCTGCCTCCTGCTACCTGCAGGTCCAATCAAAAAAATTATCCAGTGTGTCGTCGGCACTTTGTTCCGGGTTTTTCCCGTTATCTAAGAGTGCTTCGGCAATTTTAAAATCCATCTCCGTGGTCAGCTTAAGGTTCTCATCGGTCCCCGGTACTATCTTAACAGGAACCCCAAGCCTTTCTACCAGGGAAGCGTCATCGCTTCCCCTGTAATTATCCTCCCGCGCCCGTAAGTGGGCTTCCCAGAGCAAGGAAAATTCGAAACATTGTGGAGTCTGCACCGCGAACAAATCCTCTCTTGGTGGTGTCTCCACTACGGTCAACTCGCGGTTTACTATCTTTATGGTATCCTTAAGCGGTATCCCGGCCACAGCAGCTCCTGAAAGCAGGGCTTCCCGGTAAACCTTATCCACCAGGGAAGAACTGACAAGCGGCCGGGCGCCATCGTGAATGCATACTATTGAACCTTCACCCATCCCCTTTTCCTTCAAGGCCAAAAGACCGTTGTAAACAGAGTCCTGCCGCTCCTGCCCGCCGGCAACTGTGGTAAACCTTTTGTCTCCGGATAAAAAAGGTATCTCCACCCAGCGGCGAAAAGCCTTTTCTTCCCCAGGAGCAACAATAACTATAGTCGAAGCAAAAAGATCCATTTCTTTAAAAACGTCCAAAGTGCGGGCCAGGACAGGTTTTCCTCTTAAAAACATATACAGCTTATTTTTTCCGCCACCCACGCGCCTGCCCTGCCCGGCAGCAGTAATAAGCAGCGCCGGTTTAGAATCTCCAGACATAAAGGTCTTCCCCTTTATTGTTTCATACTAATCTTTTCCGGATAACTGGCCTTTGGTTTGGCAAAAATCATACGACCGGCAGCTGTTTGTAGGACACTGGTCACCAAAACTTCAAGGTTTTCTCCCATAAAACGCTTTCCACCTTCAACCACAATCATCGTTCCATCATCAAGGTAAGCTACTCCCTGCCCTGCTTCCTTACCATCCTTTACGATATAAGCCTGCATCTCCTCGCCGGGTAATACCACGGGCTTAACAGCATTTGCCAGTTCATTAATATTTAAGACCGGAACTCCCTGCAGCTCGCAGACCTTGTTGAGATTATAATCGTTAGTAACAATAACCCCTCCCAACTCCTGAGCCAGTTTCACAAGCTTACTGTCTACTTCAGCTATATCTTCGTAATCGGTATTAATTATTTGTACCTCAATACCTGTTTCCTTCTGCATTTTATTCAATATATCCAGGCCTCTGCGCCCCCTATTACGCTTTAACAGATCGGGTGAATCAGCAATATGCCGCAGCTCTTCCAAAACGAAACCTGAAACAACAATCCTTCCTTCCACAAAACCCGTCTTACATATATCCATGATTCTTCCATCAATAATAACACTGGTATCCAGAACTTTGGCAGGAGACAATCTTCTTTTTTCTTCCAGGTTCCCGGGGCGTTTGGCCAGTAAGATAGTTATAAAGGAAAAGTCATCTTTACGGTTTAGAAAAAAGGTTACCCCAAGGTAGGCGAGGATCAAAGTAACGGTTAGTGAAAGATAAGGACCGACCCAGGGAATACGTGAAAGCGGAATACTCAGCAATAATCCTATTATCAACGCTATCAACAAACCAGCTACACCCAGAACAATATCCTGGGTGGGGATAAGCTTCATCTTGTTATCAGTCCAGGAAGCAAGCCTAGCGAGATGACGGAATATAAAAGGCGTTATAAAAAATATAATTAGTCCTAAAACAATTCCCCCTAAAATGGGGAACCAGGTATCAGCAGGAACCGGCAGCTGGAAACCGGCAGCCAGGATGAATGAAGGGACAGCCCCATCAAATAGTTGATATCCTCCAACAAAACTAATAATTGTAATAATTAGCCGAACAAAACCTTTTAACATAGACTATTTCACCCCCTTTCCAGCAGGATAATTTATATATTTCATTATAACTTATTATTTTACCATGTTTCAACAGAAATATACGAAAAAATAAGACATCTCTTTTGATGTCTTACTGCTTTGCCAAAATCTTTAGTGTTACAGTAACAGACTTATGAACAAAAGGAATTTTTAAATTAACCTTTTATATATCCTGTGTTATATATCCTGTGCACAAATAAGGTTTTCCAGATTGGCAATGATCTCATTGCCGTCAATATCCTGCACCATTAAAAGTTCGCTCAACAAAATCTGCTTGGCGCTCTCTAACATTTTTCTTTCACCTGAAGACAATCCCTTGTCACGTTCCCGGATTAGAAGGCTTCGAACAACCTCTGCTACACTAAAAACATCTCCGCTCTTAATCTTTTCCATATTGGCACGGTAACGACGGTTCCAATTAGTGCTGGAAACTTCATCCGCACTTTGTAATATCTCGATAACCTGGTATACAGCACTTTTCGTAATGACATCCCTTAACCCTACCCGCTCCACGTTATCCAAAGGGATCATTACTTTTATATCGCCTATGGGCATATTCATTACATAATATTTTTTCTTGTCTCCAAGGATTTCTTTTTCTTCTATAGATTCAATTATCCCCGCTCCATGCATAGGGTAGACAACTTTGTCCCCGATACTGAACATTAGCATCCCTTCTCTGCCCTGAAAGTACTTATCAACTTTTCTAAGTTTATCATACTATTATAACAATGTCAAATAAACCTTGAATTGTACCATATGTTGTTATAGGTGTCAATGACATTTTCAAAAACTTTCTGGGAGCGTTGACAACTGCTTAATACAGCAAGTATAATGGAACTATGCAAACAGCAAAATATCGTGCATTCATATAATTATGCAAAATAAAAAGGGGTGGTGTATTTCTATGAAAATCAATAGCAGCAGCGGAACATTCTGCCATTTTCAAGATAAAGTTTCCAAACTGCTTTTAAGGCACCGCAGTATTCTTGACAGCCTATCAAAGCATGTAGAGTCTTCTACACGTATTAATCGTGCCGTAAGCAAAACTGTTACCAGCTGCGGATGTATTTCAATTAAGGCAGAGAAACAGCACATTCCGCCGGATACATCTTTAGAGGAATGCCACAAGTATTTAAATTCCCACATTAAGGGCAGTTTATGTGAAAACTGCAGAGAAACCTTAGAAGAAGAAATTGGTAACAATCTTTTTTATCTGGCCGCTTTATGCCACCTTTTAGATATCGAATTGGAAGAGATTGTTGGTAAAGAATATGAACGAATAAATGCATTGGGGCTTTTCAACCTATCTTGATCCTCATTCCAATCCCATTTGTAAGGCCTGTTTTAAGGTTGCCACCCCTACAAGTTCCGTTTCTTTCTCCAGTAGATCCCTGCCGGGAAAAAACTGCGCATCAAGGTTTCCCTGTGGCAAAAGGCACCTTTGAAAACCCATTTTAGAACCTTCTCTTAACCTTTCACTTATACGGTTCACGGGGCGCACCTCTCCCGTTAACCCTATCTCCCCCACTATAACTGTTCCTTCCCCCACAGGTGTATCTCTATATGCCGAAGCAATACTCATGGCCACTCCTAATTCAACAGCGGGTTCCATTACTTTTACGCCACCCATGGCATTAATGAAAATATCGCGATTGAATAACTGCATTCCCACTCTTTTTTCTAACACAGCTACAATCAGGGCGACCCGGTTAAAGTCCAGACCCGCAGAGGTTCGCCGGGGGGTTCCGCCTGTATATGAGGGAGTTACCAAACTTTGAATTTCTACCAGGAGAGGGCGTGTGCCCTCCATGGTTGAAACAACAATAGAACCGGCCGCTTGTTCGGAGCGATTGCCAAGAAAAAGGGCAGACGGGTTTTCAACTTCAAGCAGGCCATTCGGCTCCATGGTAAATATACCCATTTCATTGGTGGAGCCGAACCGGTTTTTTATACCTCTCAATATACGGAAATTATGATAGCGATCCCCCTCGAAGTAAAGCACGCAGTCCACCATATGCTCCAGGACTCGTGGGCCGGCAATAGCTCCCTCCTTGGTAACATGCCCGATTAGAAAAAAAGTTATGTGCTTGCTTTTGGCTATCTGGTTAAAAGAAGCTGTTGCCTCCCGCACCTGCACAACGCTGCCGGGAATACTTCCCAGCTCACTTTTCATAACAGTCTGAATAGAATCGATAACTACCAGATCAGGCTCTATGGAGTTAATTTGGCTGGCTATACGGCTGTACTCCATCTCGGCCAGAACTGCTAAACCGCAGGAAGGAAGTTCCAGCCTGGTCGATCTTGTTCTCACCTGTCCTAAAGATTCCTCACCGGTCACATAAAGAACTTTATAATTTTTTGACGCAAAGCGCAAAGCTGCCTGCAGGAGAAGAGTTGATTTGCCAATTCCGGGATCTCCGCCAACCAGGACCACAGAGCCGGGCACTGTTCCACCACCCAGCACCCTATCCATTTCATGGATACCTGACTGGAAACGTTTTTCCTCCAGGGGTTCAATGTCTTCCAGATTTTTAAAGGCACCTCCTGCAGTATCCGCTGTCATATTTTTTCTTCCGGGAGTATCTTCTTCCTCTTGCAAGGAATACCAGCTCTGGCAGCCCGGGCATTTTCCTATCCAGCTGAATGTTTCATATCCACATTCCGTGCATATATAGATCCTTTTCTTCTTTACCACAGCTTTAATGTGCCTCCTGCCTCAAAACTCGTTCAGATATTCGTAGCGGAATTATCAGCAAAGGACCTTAATCGTTCCAAATTTATTGCATCCCACTTTGTTCCCATCTCCGGGGTTTCCAGGATAACCGGTATTTCATCAATCCAGGAATAACTCAAAAAAGCCTTAAGCCCCTCTTCTCCAATATAGCCTTCCCCCAGATGCGCATGCCTGTCACGATGCGAGCCCCTGGGGGTGCTGCTGTCATTGGCATGGATGGCTTTAACGTTATCTATCCCAACATGTTCCAGCAGTTCAGCAGCTGTTTTATCCACGCCCTCTTTCGAAGAAAGGTCATAACCTGCAGCCCAGGCATGAGCGCTATCAAAACATACGCCAACGGGGGCGCCTTTTAGTTTATGCAAAATACTTCCCAAAGCGATAAAGGAACCGCCCAACGAAGTCCCGCCCCCGGCCGTATTTTCCAGAAGCAGCTCTACTCCTTCAGGCCAATTTTCCAGCTCTCTCTGCAGTGTGTCAACAAAAAAACTCAGCCCCTCTTTGAACCCCCTACCACCATGACTTCCGACATGCAGAACAACATAAGGAGAGCCCAATAAATTAGCTCTCCTTGCAGTTTCCCAAAGCAGCTGGCAGGATTTTTGATAGAATTCATCCTTTACCGCTGCCAGGTTGATTAAGTACGAGGCATGGACAACGAGGGGATATACGCCGTGCTCTGCCAGAAGCAAGCGGCGTTTTTCAAGCTCCTCATCATCAAAGCGGGGAGGAGTCCAGGCAGTAGGGTTGCCAACAAAAAGCTGTAGAGAAATACAACCTATCTCCACAGCCCGTTTCACATTCCTGGCGAACCCACCTTTTTGGGGCATATGTATCCCGAATCTCATAGGGCAACGCGCCTTTCCGGTATATATGGTTCTATAAACCCAATCATATCTTTTATGCCATCAATTGTCAATTTGGAAAGGTTTAAATACAGTTGTTACAGTTGTTACAGTTACTTTATTACAGTTACTTTATTACAGTTATTCTAATACAGTTCATCAAGCACTACCTTAACAGCTTCATCCAAAGCAGAAAAAACATTATGGCTCAACCCTACCGAAAACTTGTGGTGTTCCTCTATTTCAATTCCAATCACTACAATCTCACCGGGCAATTTCTCACGCAGTTCAAAAACCGGATAAAAGCTGTAAGCATGAATAGTGTTGGCAAGAATATCTTTAATTTCCCCATCATCGTTTGAATATTTATGAATAGTGCCGCCTTTATTTTCCTCGGAGCTGGCATCTATAATGATAAGCTTATCTGCTCCAGCTACCAACTCTAATAATAGCTGGCCGGGATTGCGCAGCTCCAGCACTTCTACATCTCCCGGCAAAATTTCGTTCTTGAGTCTTTTTACTACATGAATACCTACACCTTCATCATGGGCAAGATAGTTTCCACAGCCAATAATCTTGATCTTTTTCATTACACAACCTTCCTTCCTCACTTACTGATCGGGGCCTGTAATGATTGACTTGAAAATTCTGAATAATTAAAAGAAAAGTGTCCCACCAGCTGAATTATTTATATTTTAATTCTTTTGTTAATTATACTATCATTTCCCTGCTTCTGCAATAATTTTTTCAGCAGCTTCTCTCGGAGAAGAGTGGTCCAGTATGGGACGCCCGATGACCAGGTAACTGGCGCCTGCTTCCAAAGCCTGCCGGGGTGTTGAAACCCTGAGTTGGTCGCCAAGAGAAGCCCACAAAGGACGAACCCCTGCCGTAACAATTGCAAACTCTTCCCCAAATTTTTTTCGTAACATGGCAGCTTCCCGCGGCGAAGCCACGACACCACTGAGGCCGCATTCCTGCCCCATGGCGGCCAGCTGCTCCACATGATGTTCCAGCCTGCGCTCTACTCCAACTTCATTGCGCAGCATCTGGTCATTAAAGGAAGACAAAACAGTTACACCTATCAGTAGTGGCACCTCGCGTTGCGCTTTTTCTGCCTCAGCTACTGTGGCTTTTACAGTAGCTTCTATCATTTCTCTACCCCCGCTTAAGTGAATATTAAACATATCAACGCCCAAACGTGTAACTACGGCGGCTGTTGAAGCAACCGTATTAGGAATATCATGAAATTTCAGATCCAGAAACACCCTGACTCCCATATTTTTTAAACCGCTAATAATTCGGGGTCCGCTGGATACAAACAAGCGCATGCCTACCTTGAAATAAGTCAGTGGTGGCGAAAGACGCCTTACCAGTTCATAAGCCTCTTCCTCTGTATCTACATCAAGCGCGACAATAATTTTTTCAGCTATAGCCTCTTTATCAACATTTTTTCGTTTTCCAAATAACATAGTTAACTTCAACACCTTTTGATTAATCGCACTCTTGAAAACTATAAGCAAGCTATAAGTATAAGCAAGCTATAAGTAAGCTGTCCGGTCAGAAGAATGCAGTAACTATTTGGGGGAACACCTAAACTACCGCAGCCCCGACAAGAGGTTCCAGGGACCTATAACCCTTTTCCTCCAGGTAAGAATCCAGGGAAGAAACCAGTTTCGGTATAGTAAGTGGGTCTACAAAATTTCCTGTGCCGACAGCTACTGCCCCCGCTCCTGCTAAAATAAATTGTAGTGCATCTTCTAGCTGCATAATCCCACCCATACCAATGATGGGAATATGCACATGGCGAAACACCTCGCAAACCATCCTGACTGCAACCGGCCGCATAGCCGGCCCGGACAAGCCTCCACTCTCATTACCCAGGACAGGACGCATGGTATGTACATCTATAACCATACCCCTGATAGTATTAATTAAAGAGAGAATATCTGCACCTCCCTGCTGGGCTGCTTGAGCTAACTCCACAATATCGGTGACATTAGG
>SLJK01000115.1 GCA_007135125.1 Syntrophomonadaceae bacterium
CTACAATCATCAGCTTACTCAGGAAAGATACCAATTCCAAGCCGATTTCCTGGCCCACCTTAGCGCCACTGCACTCAAATATTTTCCAGCCAAAATTAGGTAATTTCTTTTCTTTGGAATATCCTCTAAATTCGTCCCGGATTTCCTTTGCACCTTTGTCCAAAGTACTAAGGTAATGGGTTGCCCCGTAATTCAAAGAACGTTCTAATTTTTCTTTATTTCTGGCAATTACTATTACTTCGTTGGCTCCCAGTGCAGCAGCTATCTGTGTCATGTAAACTCCGATACCGCCAGTTGCTCCTATTATAACAACATTGTCGCCTTTTTGCAGTTCAGCTCGCATAGCCGCCTGGTAAGGCGAAGTAATGGCATCTGCCACCACAGAAAACATTTCAAGAGGTTTGTCACCGCGGTCGTCTATCACGCACAGATTATCAGAAGATACCGGGATATGGGTGGAGAAACCGCCATAGGGTCCCATACTGTTACCGGGCATCTTTTGCTTTAGGCAGCGGTTACCTCTCCCGGAAGCACATATTTCGCATTCATTGCAGGGCATAACTGCAGGTATGATTACCTCCTTACCTATCAGTTTTTCATCGCCGGCCACGACCCGGCCGCTGATTTCATGACCCAGGGTCAGCGGAGGCTTGCTAACTGTAGGCACTCCATCATAAAAATAGCCCACATCGGTGTGACAAACACCACAGCCAGCTATTTCTACAAGAACTTCTCCGGGACCAAGCTCGGGTACGTCAATACTGGTCTTCTCCAACTTGCCGGGTTCAACCATTTGCCAGGTTTCAATTTTGGACGGTACACTCATTATAGAAAACCTCCTTATAAATAATAAAGTGGCACAGTGCTGCTTTGCCTGTACCTCTGCTTACATCCCCTTCCAAACCGGACGACGCTTTTCCATGAAAGCTTGCAGTCCCTCTACCGCATCATCAGTTTTCATTAACTCCTGCAGGTAAATATCGTCAATCTCTTTTAATCCGCTTGAAAAATCCTTGCCCTGGCCGGCTTTGGCTGCTTTTTTCGTCAGGGAAAGGACCACGGGGCTTAATTTGCTAAACTTTTTCACAAAATTCTCTGCCTCTTCTTTAAAGCTGTCAGCAGGAACTACTTTGTTTACCAATCCCATTTGTTCGGCACGGGCGGCATTAATAGTATCACCGCTTAACAACAATTCCATGGCACGTGGCCAGGAAACAAGTCGCGGTAACACATAACAGGCCAGGGGCGGGAAAACACCAACCTGGACTTCCGGCTGACCCAACTTTGCTTTTTCAGAGGCAACAACCATATCACAGAAAAGGACCACTTCATAACCTCCACCAAGAGCTGCTCCATTTACGAGACCAATAATTGGCTTCTCGACCTTATTCATTGCTTCAAACAGGCCATCAAAAACCTCTATCATCTTACCAACTTTGTCCGGAGTATGATCAGCAACATCAACTCCCGCCGAAAAAGCTTTACCCTCAGCATCCACAACCACAACCGTACCCGCTTCCTGCTGCGCCCACACAAAGGATTCTATAAGTTCTTCCATCATGGGAATTGTGAGCACGTTTAAGGGCGGGCGATTTAAAGTAATCCTCACTACACCATCTTCAGTACTTGTCTTTACAAATTCGTAGGACAAAAACCATCCCTCCAATCTTTTATTAAAGCAGGGTAAGCAACTCCTGTTTTGACAAGGGAAATATTATTATAAATAACCATTTTCATATTATTAACAGGAGATGCCGCTGCTTTTGAAAGTCAGGTTTTGAAAACCTTTTCTACGTTTGCTTATTGATCGAATTCTTCGCCACATCAAACTACAAATTTCCTCGCCACGCTTTACATAATTCTCGCTAAGTAGCAGCGAGTTAAGTGCATTATTTTTTTAACACCTCCTTGAAGAATACTGGCATAATATAATAATATCATAACATATTAAAAGACCTTGGACAACTTCATTTGATGAATTCTTAATTAGCTCTGTTAACTCTACTTTTCCTTTGTCCTGCGTTGAGATCAGGTGATATGAATTGCAATATCCCCAAATATTGACACGTGCAAACACTCCTGATTATCTCGATAATTATTTCACCAGGAATGTTGAATGGCGTCAAAAGGACAGGCTTTCTGACAGGGCAGTTTGCTGCTGCCCCTCAGTGGTTTGCAAGGGGCACAGGAATATTTGAGCTTATGGCGGTGCGCTTCTTTTACTCCTATAACTTCACTATCAAAATCATCAACCAACAATTCCAGTATTTCTTGCGGACAAACTTCTATACATATTTTTTCCGTGCAAGCCGCACAACTATCAGTATCAATACTTATGAAATAATCACCGGAGCCATTTTGGTAGCCATAGTTAGCTATGATTTTACAGCACCTCCCCTTGCCGGCCCGCTTCTTATTTCTCTTTCCTGGCTTTTTCCACCATATCTTTGCCTATGAGCGCCGCTCCAAGAGCTCCCGCAATCTGGGTATCATATGTAGGCTTTAAGGATTTTAAACCCAACAATTTTTCCAGGCGGCTAACAATCCCGATATTCTTGGCAATGCCACCGGTAATAGCAAAATCAGGTTCTATACCAACCCGCGCCAAGAGAGATTCTACCCTTTGTGCCATAGCCGAAAAATAAGCAGCCAGCACACTTTCAACAGACCAACCGGAACGTAAAAAGCCAATGGCTTCCTTTTTAGCAAAGACTACACAAGTACTGCTGACGGGCTCCGGTTCTTCGTCCACCATCAGAGATTTTTCGCCGACTTCGTCAATGGAAAGACCCAGTAGTTTGGCGAAGACTTCTATCCCACGACCGGTGCCCGCTGCGCATTTATCATTCATTAAGAAAGTGAGTACTTTGCCCTTCTCGTCGGTACGAATCACCTTGCAATCCTGTCCACCCATATCAAGCACAGTCCGGATCGTAGGACCGTACATATAGTTTGCACCCCTGGCATGACAGGCAATCTCCGTAATAGCCCTGTCTGCAAAAGGAACATTTACACGTCCGTAACCGGTCCCTATTTTATAATGTATATCATCAAGGGTCATGCCGGTACCTTCCAGGGCTAGATACACTGCTTTAAGAGCATTGTTGGGGCTGTCAGTTCCGGTACGGATGCTGGAGATAGCAAAAAGATCGCCATCACATAAAATGACTGCCTGAGAGCTAACGGAACCAACATCTACCCCGGCGGTAATTATATCAGCCTTTTTCCAGTCAATGTCGGGGTTATGCCAGCCTTTTTCTTCTCCTCTTCGGTATTCTTCGTCTTTTTTCTTTTCAGGCACTTCTACTCCCCCACTATCTTGTTTTATTGGGTTGCCCAGCTTTTTCTGCAGCAGCAATTGCCGCGCCCAGCGCACTGACGTATTCAGGCTCATCAGGAAGTAACAAGGTTATGCTCAGGTCCTCTTCCATAGCTTTAACAAAACCGGGGTTATATGCCACGCCTCCAATCAAAACCATTTCTTTTTGCAATCCTACTCGGCGAACCATGGAAGAGATTCGGCTGGCCATGGCATCGTGAATGGCCCTGGCAATATCCGTCTTGGGAGTTCTGGCATGAATTAAAGAAATCACCTCGGATTCCGCAAAAACAGCGCACTGGGCATTCATGGGCACAGCTTTTTCCGACTGTAATGAAAGGGGGCCTATTTCTTTCAATGGTGTTTCCAGGGCATCGCACATCGCCTCCAAAAAAGAACCGGTGCCGGCTGCACATTTGTCATTAATGGTAAAATCAACTACTCTACCTCTATCATCCATTTTTAGAACCCGAACTTCTTCCGATCCTACGTCAGCTACAGTGCGCGCTTGGGGGAAGAGTTTAAACGCCCCTCGTGCTGCCGCGCTGATATCGGTAATAGTGCCATTAGCAAAGGGCACTTCCGCAGCACCACTTTTGGTAGTTAGTACAAACTGTAAATCATCTCTCTGTAATCGCGCATCTTTTAAAGCTTCACTAAGTGCTTCTTCTGCTGCTTTTTTCTGGTTAAAACCACTTTCTACAATACCTTTGCCAGCAATATCGTTTTCTTTAAAAATAAGCACTTTGGTATATTTATTTCCCACATCCACTCCCGCTGTTATCACTCTAGTGACATCCCCTTTTTCGATTTGTTAATCTTCGACAAAAAACGATGACTATTTATCCGCGTTCATCTCTTACCCGAACAGCTTTTCCCTCAAAGCGTGGCAAGCTGCCTACCGGTTTTATATCAACTTTACATGTAATTTCCAGGTAGCTGTGCAGTTCTTTTTCTAGTCCGGCAATATATTTGTCATCAATCTTTGCTTCTTCACCGGGGACTGGTTCTATCTCAGCTCTTAAAGTATGCAAACCTTTTTTCTCGCCTACAACCAACTGCCAGTTTTCACTTAATTCCTTATGATTTAACAATACATACTCTATTTGGCTTGGAAAAACATTTGTTCCGCTTACCAAAAGCATATCGTCAACACGGCCTAAAAATTTGGCAATCCTGGGATGTGTACGTCCGCACTGGCAAGTTTCAAAATCCACGATTACTCTGTCACCGGTACGGTAGCGGAGAATAGGCATTGCTTCAAAACTAAGATTGCTTAACACTAGTTCACCGGGTTCACCGGGTTTGACATTTTCGAGGGTCTCGGGATCAAGCACTTCTACCAGGTAGTGGTCAGCCCAAACATGTATGCCCTGCACGAACTCACAATCCATACTCATAGGCCCACCCATCTCGGTAAGACCATAACAGCGCCTCATTCCGCCACCGTGAGCTTTATAGCCAAGACGTTCATTAATTCTTTCTCTCATTTCATCTGAACAAGGTTCACCACCATGGAAACCCAGCCTCAGCTTTAAATCCTTATCAGGATCAAGCCCTCGTTCTCTGGCAACCTCTGCAATATAAGCAGCATACGTCGGTGTTGCACAAAATACAGTGGTACCCCATTCTTGCATAAGGCGAAGCTGTCTCTCGGTTCCACCGGCTCCCGTAGGAAGAACCTTAGCTCCAACACGTTCAAGGCCATAATGGAAACCGAAACCACCTGTAAAAAGCCCCAGACCGTGAGACTGCTGTACAACATCATCCCTCGTCATTCCACCGGCAGTAAAGTTTCTGGCCATGCATGTAGTCCATACTTCCAGGTCATTCTTGGTATACACCATTGGTGTTGGTACACCCGTGGTTCCTGAGGTCAGATGGACACGGACAA
>SLJK01000164.1 GCA_007135125.1 Syntrophomonadaceae bacterium
CCCCCTCATCATGAAGGTGAACATTGGGTAACTCCGGGGATCGACTACGAGTTCATGCCAAATTATATGATGGAATATACCGGAGAACCGCATCACTAGAGGTAAAATCATTAGAAGCAAACTGATAAAGGGCTGTCTCATACTATTGTTGAGGCAGCCCTCTTTTAAAATTTTTTAAAAATATGATTGCTACAGTGACGGTAGGCTTATTATGGTAGAGAGTCCTCCAGGGATTTTCCTTGTCAAAGCGGTAGCACAGGTTGCCGCCGAAGGAGAGAAGGCGGTAAAAAAGACGGTGGCCGGTAACTTTCATGGCGAAAGCACCTCCCGCCACCCTGGCCGGCAAAGCCTCCAGTCGGGAAATTGTGCCGGGCGGAAGCCGGGAATCAGCATGCAAAAACAAAAGGATATTGCCTGTGGCCAAAGTGGCTCCGGCGTTCCAGCGCGGCGCCGATCTTCTGTTCCAGGTGATCGGCGGCCATTATGAAAAGAGTATATCATGTTTTGTATTCCAAATAACTTATATTATCTACCTCCCAAGGCAACCCTTTTATCTACAGGGTGCGTGATATATTCAGCTAATAAATAAATTAACTTAACAGGACAAAAGGAACTGTAAAATTGCTCCTGGTAAGATATAGAAATAGCTCCAACGGTTAATCGGAGCTCGGGAATGAAAATATAAACCGGGGTGTGTTTTTGATAGAAATAGCCTGTTCAGGCAAATAAAGTTGACACGTACCCCGTCCCCGCGTCAACTCCTCCCCTGTCAACACGTTGCTGCATCAACTAAGACCTATTCTTGATAATGTTTTTAACAACACAGTTTCTACCCAGCGCCTTTGCTTCATACAAACCATCATCTGCTATTATTAATAATTCGTCAATATTTTTGATACCTGAAGAATAAGCAGTAACGCCAATGCTGACTGTAAAGGTTATTGCTTTATCATAATTATTGAAGGGAGTATTTTCTATCTTCTTTCTCATCCTTTCTGCCAACAAAACCGCATTATCCAGTTTAGTGCCCGGTAATAGTATACAGAACTCTTCTCCCCCAAGTCGCCCTTTTATATCCACTTCACGCAAACTATTATTCATAATGGAGGCTAAATGCCTTAATGCCAAATCCCCTACCGCATGACCAAATGTATCGTTGATTTTTTTAAAATGATCAATATCAAGCATCATGAAGGAAAAGTGGTGATCATAGCGCTGTGCCCGTTTCAGTTCCTTTTTGGCACTTTCTAAAAAATAACGGCGGTTATAAAGGCCGGTCAATTCATCGGTGGTGGCCATGAACATCAGTTTTTCCTCAGTCAGCTTGCGTTCCGTGATATCACGAAATATAGTGAGCATTGAAATACTCTTATCTTCATATCTCAACGGGGTTTCAATTATATCATATGTTTTTTTATTCTTCGGCAAATACCATTCCCGCCGCATTGTTTTACCGAAACAAACATCATGAATATTACACCAGGGACATTCTTGTGTGCTTTCGTTAAGTAGTTCATAACACTTGCGGCCTTCATGATCTGGAAAAACTTTTGAAAAGGCGGGGTTCACATACTGGATTTCATAATCGGTGTTGACAATATAGATACAATCTTGCATTGCTTCTAAAATCCTGATTAAATTATGTTTTTCAAGTAAGAGGGCCTCCTCTGCCGCTTTGCGCTGGTCAATTTCAAGTTGAAGCTGTTCGTTGGTTTTTGTTAGCTGTGCTGTTCGCTCTATTACCAACCTTTCCAGTTGTTGGCGGTACTTCCTTAACTCTATCTCCGAAGTCAAGCGTGCTACGGTTGTTCCCACCAGTCCAGCAACAGCCAGGTAAGCATTGAGCAGATCTTTAGGAAATGGCTCGGACATTTTGTAGCCTGCAAACATCACAGCAGTGACCTGGCTTTCCTGAATGATAGGCAAAAAGGTCAATGAAAAAGGGGTAGGCGTGAAAAGAAGCCGGGAAGTGAGAAAGCCGCTTTCTAATGTCTCGGCTATTCCTTCCTTTATTTCTGTATCATGTTTGGAAATGGCTTGTCTAAGCGTCTCAACTGAGTGGGACAAGGTTTTGCTATCACATTCTTGACTGGAGAAAGTCCAATGGTGCTCTATTATTCCTCCGTCTGCCCCGTATCCTGCAAAGGCAACAAGGTCTGCACTAAGAAAGTTGACCAGTGCTTTTCCAACCTCACTCCAGATATCCTGTTGAGTCGTTAGGCCAGAAAGATATTGAGCCAGCTCAATAAAGCGGTAATCTTGTTGGTCAGGCCATGTTTTTTTCATCACTTATACTCCCCATAACGTCTATCTCTCCTTCTTCCAGCTTAATAGTTATCGTTGGCATTGCTCACCATCCCCCCGTGCAGCTGAAACCATGGCTGCTATGTTTTCCGGTTTTGATTCCGGTGGAATTTCACAGCCGGAGGAAAGGATAAAACCGCCTCGTTTGGCAAACAGGTCTATTAAATTGGAGGACTCAGCCTTGATCTCTGCAGGAGTTTTTTCAATAAAAGAGACCGGTTTGATGTTCCCATTAAGGCAAGTTTGTGGTAGTGCTTGCATGGCGTTCAAAGGGCTGACACAATAATCAATGTTAAATAGTTCCACACCTGCCTGGGTATAGAAAGGCAAAATAGGCTCCACGGGCCCAGTCGTATGCAGCCAGTTTACTGCAGAACCTGCTTGCTTAAAAGATTCAAAAACCTGCTTCAGTCGGGGAAGTATAAACTCACGAAAAAACTGGGGAGGGATGACGTCTGGTGAAGAAGCAGGATCGAAAACAACGGGCAAATGCACACCCGCTTCCAACTGTGCCGACCCGAAGCGAATAATTACCGAAGTAGCAAAGTCCAGCAGCCGTGTAAATTGCTCAGGCTCATCGATGGCCAGATAGATAGCTTTTTCCATCCCCAGTAATTGGACTGCCAGTGTCATCGGCCCCAACACGCAACCAACAACCAGCACATTGTTACCTACTTCTCTGCGCAAATATGCAGCTGCTTTGATTAATTCCGGCATTCGCCCATCCCTGTAAGGATCGGGCACTGTGAGATTATTTAGACCGCTAACATCCGCTGCATAGGCTTTGACGGTGGGATACCGGTCTGCCTGGTAGACCAGGACAGAGCCCATCGCCTCCGACTCCACATACACATCCATTAAGGCAAAAACAGCATCATAGCCATAGAACTCCTGGGCGTTAAGCTGGCAACGAGCCAGCAAATCCCCATCGCGAATATAATCGTCCAAAGTAACCGCTGATAGGATTGCAGCGTGGCCAAAAACCTGAGGCATGACCGGGACGTGATCCTGCTTCTGAAAGCTTATGGCCGCCTTAATCCGTTCGATACCGTTCATTTCTTATCTCCTGCAATCTGGTCGAGATAATGCAAACCATCGAATGCGTTTTGGGCCACATAATCAACATTCAGACTTTCAGCAGAAAACTGCTTTAACACCGCTCCACCAGCTATCAATTTGATATGCCCCAACCCCCGTTCATTCATACTGTCCCTTACCCGCCGCAACTGAGGGATAATGGTAGTAATCAAGCCGCTGATCCCCACAACAAAGGCAGTTTCCTGTTCTGCGCTATCAATAAACCTATCAAGAGGACAGTCCTTACCACAGTCCACGACCCGATATCCTTTAGCAGTAAAAACCATCTTTAAAATGTTCTTTCCCAAATCATGCACATCCCCCTCTAAAGCTGCGACGACGACGGCCCCTCTTGTCTGAGGCGGATGAGGGGCATCCGGTGGAAAGAGTTCCTTCATAACCCCCATAACTGCCCGTCCGCAAAGCATGATTTCCAGCAAATTAAACTGTTCCAATGTGCATTTTGCATCCAGCTGTTCCATTGCTTTTTCTACACCTTCCGTGATGATTCTTTGCTGTGAAAAACCTGCATCACGGAGTTTATTAACCTCGAGAATTGCCTGAGCCTGATCGCCATCAAGTAGAGTCTTTATCAACAAATCCATAAGCTAGCTTCCCCCGTTCATTCCCCACCTGTTCCCCATCTGTTAATTCGATAGTTTTTCCACAAAATCCTTTATAAGAAAATAAAGTATTGCAAAAAGGAATAAGCACAGTGATAACAGTCATTGAGAGTGGACTCCCTGGGGGTTGACAGGGGGACGGGGTACATGTCAACCTTTCCGCGTCAACTCGTCCCTGTGTTATACGTCCCCCCTGTCATAAATAAAGTTGACAGGTACCCCGTCCCCCTGTCAACCCCTGTCAACGTAGCGGTGTTAAACTTGAGCAGCTAAAGTTCTTCTTTTAAAATCGTCAGGAAAACATCTGCCAGTTCTGGGTCAAAGTGTGTACCGGCACATCTTTTAAACTCTGCAACAATTTCTTCTCTGTCCATGGGCTCTTTGTAAGGCCTGCCGTTGGTCATCACCTCGTAAGCATCGGCAATAGCTGTGATCCTTGCCAGCAGAGGTATCTCTTCTTCTTTTAACCCATGGGGGTATCCGGTTCCGTCCCAGCGCTCATGATGAGCAAGAACATCTCCGGCCACGTGGGCAAACTCTCCTGTAGCGCGTGTAATCCTGTAACCTGTTTCCGGGTGTTGCTTCATCAGCTCCCATTCCTCCGGCGTTAGAGAACCTTCCTTGGTTAAAATTCCTCCGGGGATGTTTATCTTGCCTATATCATGCAGCATTATCAGTAAATGTAAACGGTTAAGCTCGGTTTCGGGGAATTCCAGCTTCTCTCCTATCTTCAAAGCTGCTTCTTGCATGTTTCGCACATGAGCTTCGGTTTCAAAACTTTTCTCGGCCAGTGTTTTCAAAAACCCGTCCAGAAGCCTGCTTTTTTCACTTTGCCTTTCAACAAGCTTGTTTTTGTACATATCGCCTTCGGCTTCTTTTATAACTTCAGCAAGAGCAATACCCGTCCTGTTTTTCGTAGCAGCACCTGTTGTTACGGAAAGGGGGACATCTTTTATATAAGTCTCGCGGCCCATTTTGGTTATTTTTCTGCTTATAGCCTCTGCCTCTTTTTCCTCGGTTTGTGGCAAAACGATAACAAACTCGTCACCGCCCCAG
>SLJK01000168.1 GCA_007135125.1 Syntrophomonadaceae bacterium
GTGTTTGCGGTTTCGTTATTTCACAGTTTCGTGGTTTCGTGGTTTCGCAGTTTCACTATTCACCCGGTTATATTTTTTTATAAGCCTTCTTATAGCTTTGGAAATTAGATCGGCCAGCAGCCTGACCAGCTTGATAATCACTCACAACATTTCTATTTTCCCCTTTCCGCGAGGAATTAAGTCTATTTTTATTTCTTAATATATTTTTGCACAGCATGCGCTAAATGTCTACAAATTTATAGGTAAAAAAAGCTAACCCACGGAAAAGTGCGCTGAGTCAAATAAAGCTAACCCGCGGGAAAAGAGCGCTCCGTGGGTTAGCTTATGCATAAATCTTCAGCTCTGAAACAGCAACTATTATAGCGCTGCAGCATTAATTAAAACAAGTTGACGCGGGGACGGGGTACCTGTCAACCAGGTGGAAGCCCCATCTTTACATAGGCTGGCAGATTGACACTTCCTCCGCTATTATGTGAAAACCGAAAAAAGTTGACAGGTACCCCGTCCCCGCATCAACCTTGACATAGAGGCCCGCTGGCAAAGTCCCTACGCTGCCGGGTTAATTTTTGGACCAGGATCCTGTTTGTGTTCCGGTATAGTTGCCGACGCTGCTGCCGCTGCCGAAATTCAATCACGTTCTCTATTTTCTACTGACGCCGGCACTCCCAGACGCCGCTGCCCAGGATTGCCCCGGTGTCAGCCACCATCTTAAAAGTGCCTCCGATGGTATCATGGTCCTCGGCATGCCCGGTAAAGCTATTGGGCATCGATTCTGCGTCGGGAATGTCAAACGTAATGCGCTTCCCCTCTACCATCGCCTGGAATGGCTGAAAGTCCAGTTTCTGGTCTATGCTCCCTTCGGTTTCCCTTTCCACGGTTTCTACCACCCTCTGGGGGATCATGCCCTCTGCCGTAGCCTCATACAGATCTTCTCCGGCGCGCGCAAAGTGTAAATTTAACTCCAGGGATTCTCCCACCAGGATATCAAAGGACTGCTTGAGCATGATAGCGATGGCCTGGCCCAGGCGGGCTTCAAAACCGTCCCCTTCGTTTAGTTCCGGCACTTCTATATCGTGCCTTAAAATGGTCATGGTTCCTTTCCATTGGCCGGTGAGATCGGGAACTATTTCCAACCCTTCCTCTTCATCCTCATCACCATTTCTTTCCCGGGCTTGCAGGGATTTGGCTTCTTCTTCTGTTACGAGCCCCAGTTCTAGCAGCTTCTCCAGGTAACCCTCTTCCCCGTCAATGTTATAGACATGGACGGCTTGCATGATCTGCTCCAGGGTGACTTCATCCTCTTCCAGCATGCTGAAATGACCTACATCATAGATGATGTTAGAGCGCCCTGTATCCTCCACCACCCGAAACAACTGCCCAAAAAGGTTGCCCAGTTGTTCTTCGATAGGCATATCCGCAGGAAAGGCCACGCCCCTTTGAAGCAAGCCCCAACTCTCGAATCTTTCGATGATATAGTCGTTCCTTTTTTTCAATTCCGCGATGCTTGCTTCTTGATCCCTTCTTTTCTCGAATTGCTCCCTTAAATCCTGAGCTGCCTGATCCCTTATCTTTTGCGCCAGCTCCGGGAGGATTTCATCCACAAACATTCCCCACAACCTAGCATGGCGGTTCAAGGCATCTATTTCCACCTGCCGGGCAACGCCGCGCATCTGCATCCATAAGGAATCGAAATCTCCCTTGTTAACCTGATACCCCCACCAGGGAATCGAGCTCTGTGCGCCGTGCACAAATACTTGGTAGGCCTTCTCGATCTCCTTGTCCCTCCAGTTATTGATTTTCATATCTACGGACTGCACCGTCAGCTGTGCGGCCTGGAGGAGATGGTTTTTGCTAATCATGAACTCGGCGATGTGCTGGGAGGCATCCACAAAGTTTCCTTCCGTGACAGCTCCCAGGATATTTGAGACCAGCCCGGTATAATTCAAGGCGCTTTTAATTTCAGAGGAAAGCGCCTTTGATTCGATGTATTTGTTCAGGGACTTGGCTGATTCTGTGGCGATGTTAATCCCCAGGCCCTGATAATCGCCTTCTATCAGCTGCTTCGTCATCCCGTAGCCTTTTCCCAGGGGCAGGATGGTCACCTTCCCGTCCTCTGCGATGACAGCTGCATTAAGCTGGCGGGCAATTTGGTCTGCCACCTCGGAGCTCACATGGGCGGCTATATCGTGATTTTCCCCGTCAAAGGCCTCCATCACCATCTCGTCCACGATTTCCTTTGTCAGCTCTTCCAGGTCCTCCCCCAACTGCGACCTGGCCCACTGTTCCCTGCTGATCGCCAGAGATTGCTGATCAATGCGCTCCTCTTCGGTTAATGCTGCGCCGCCCCACAAAAAGTTGTGATAGGTTTCGAAGACCAACAGCCCTTCATTAACGTCTACTTCAACGGGACGGGTGTAGGTCCAGCCCAGATCTTCCTGGAAATGAAGGGCCCGAAAGCCGCCGGTTTCTTCCGCGGCCTGCAAGGTTTCCTTGCCCATGTACAGGGTGACCGTGACCGGCACATCGGTGCGGGCTTGCTCCCCCCGGAAGGTTAAGGCGTAGAGGGAGCTTGCCGGGATGAATGTATCCTTGTCTACGGCGACGGGCTCATTCGGCGTACTTAAATGGATTTCCGTGGGAACCTCAAAAGCCTCCGCGGGAACGAATACCTCCACTCCGTGGGCAGCCAATTCACCAAGGTAAACATCTTGCTCCCCCGCCAGCTTGACGATCTCTTCAGGGATGACCCTGTGGTTCTCCCAGGTGTCCTCCCCATGGTTCTCCTTGTGGTTCTCGTAGGTGTCCTCCCCTTGTTGTTGGGCATCGCTGCCGCACCCTGCCAGGAGTAGGGAAACAAACACCGCCGCCACTAGAAACAATGCCGTTCCTGCTGCTCTTTTACTGTTCAACACGAGATGACCGCCTTTCCACCAGGTATTTTTTGTAACCACACTACTCTTACTCTGTTGCGCCTGCCGTGCTTGCGCCTGCTGTGCTTGCGCTTTTACTGCGCCTACTCTGCCGCGCTTATGCTACTGCATCTGCTCACTCGCATTTGCCACTTGCCCCTGCTGTCTTGCACCTGAGCTCTTACGTTTGCTCTGCCGCGCTGCTCTGTTACGCTAACTTTTATCTAATTGTAGGTCATAGTTTGTCAAAAAAAAATCACCCCGGGGGTGATATTCAGAAAAATTGTCACATTAAAAGGAGATTGTTCCTGCAAAGAAGAGCATCTTTGCTAAAGGAAATTGTTCCTGCAAAAGAGAGCTTTCCTGCGGATTATCTGTACATGTTAGAAAACGCCCAGGTCTTGTATATTAGAAAACGCTCAGGTCTTGGTGTTATTTTGGAGGCCGGCAAATTTGAACAGCAATTCCGAACGGTTCTTTACCTGGGCTTTCCTGTAAATATTCTTGATGTGGGTCTTAAGAGTATTATTGCTGATTCCTAACTTTTCGGCGATTACGGTATTTTTCTGGTCGGCAAGTAGGAGAGTGATGATTTCCTTTTCTTTGCGGGTAAAATTTTCTGCTTGTAAATCAGGGTGGGCTTTTAGTTTTTCCATTTCCCGGTCGATAATATCTGACAGACCGTCCACCGCATGGCCGGCAAGGCGTAGTTTTCTGAGGGAGAGTGCTGGCAGCATCCCCATAAACAAAATGATGCCGGCCGTGATGGAAAGGATAAAATATCCTTCTTCTTCAAAATGGAGCGTCAGCAGGGGCATTAAGGTAATGCCAAATATGATAAAGAGAATATTTAACAACAACCCGCGCGCATAGTAAGTTTTGGGGTTCCCGCTGAGCAGATGGCAGAAATAAGCCAGGGAGACCCACATAAACAGATCGATAAACCCATAACTGACCTCGAGGAGGTAATATAAAGGCCACAAAATTTCTGCGGGGAGGGCAACGGGAAGCAGCAGAAAGCTGCAGCCCAGCACAATTAGACCGAACAAGGCCATTTTTTCTATTTCCTTTTCCCTGTCCAGGTAATAAGCAGCTAAAACAAAGGTCAAGGCATAGATAGCCTGTCCCAGGATGGGAAGGTATATGCTTTCTTCTTTAATTACCGAAAACACTATGGCGTGAGTTTCCCACGCCAGAATATAAAAACAGAAAATGGTTAAAGAAAAGGGGAACCAGAAGGATTTCCAAGGATTGATTTTCTTCCCGGCAGTATCGGTTTTGACAAAGGTAATCGTGGGAGGAACACCCGCTTTTTGGCTGTCTTCCATAAAAGAAGCCAATTTTTTCGTGGTTAAGGAGGGGAAAAACAGTCCTAAACCTGCCAAAAACAGGGCCAACAGAGGAGCCGCATAAAAAACTGCGACAAAAACGGTATAAAAAAATGTGGCTGCTGCGACCATAGCAGCCATGTAACGCCCTCTTTCGTCAGGTACAATATAATAAATTGTCGTACCCCAGGAGGCAAAATAAATGGCGCCGCTAAACCCCATAATAAATGGCAATAGGGCATACATCGCCAGTGCATGATATCCCCATGAAGTAAGGTTACCAGCAGGTAGCTGCCAAGCTAATATCGCCACCAGCCACGTTGCGGCCAAAGCGGCTGCAGGAGCTGCAGCAACAAGCATTCCCTGCACAGAATGCCGCTTCCTAAGATACAGAAACGCAACATACCCTGAGGCTGTGGCCGCCAAGAAGACCAGGTTGAAAAAGGTCATTTTCCCATTACCGTCTTCAAGGGCTGTCTGCACGATCCCAAAAAGAGGAAAAAACCACAGCCAAGACACAAAAGCTGCCATAGCAATTATATTTGTTTTATATTTCTTCCAAATCGTTATATATCCCATAAGAACTGCCTTTAAAGCAAGGTATCAATAATGAATGTTATTATTATATTCTCCATCAAAACTAAAATCCCCCTCTCCTAAAAAATAATGATGTGCGCCCGGCAACCTGGTTGACGCGGGGTTGACGCGGGGACGGGGTACCCGCGTCAACCCAACCTTTGAAACACTTCCCCCCCACTTCCCGGTCAATCAATGGTCCATAAACGCTAGTCCATAA
>SLJK01000163.1 GCA_007135125.1 Syntrophomonadaceae bacterium
CCGCAGCGGGGGCACCTTTCGTCCTCCAGCCAGGGAACTATTGCGAGACAATCCCGGCAGAGAAGGCCTTCCAGCTCGACAGGAGCAGCCCAGGCGAGCCCTGCCGTTTCCCCACCGGCCATGTTCTTAAACGAGGAAAGCAGGGAGCTGCAAAAAGGGCAGCGGGGCGGGTAAAACATTTCCAGTAAAATACGAAGCAGTGCTATTAGTGTTTCCTCCCCTCCTCCGGCTTACAGATGTACCGGAACATCACCCTGGCAGAGGCATATACCCCGGTAATAAAAATTCCTCATCGTGTCCCGGAACTTCTTTACTTATCACAAGGCGCGCTCTTTCCATTTCACCACCGGGTAAATATTCTTTGCCCGGTCTGCGGTTAAAGCACCTGCTGCAGGCGTTCAGCGAGACAGCTGTAGCGCTGCTCCACCTTGTTATTGTTAACGGCAATGGCGACTGCCTTGTAGGTACCAATGAGAACAACCAGCCTTCTGGCACGGGTGATCCCGGTATAGAGCAGGTTTCGTTGCAGAAGTATGTAATGCTGGGTAACTACGGGCATGACCACCACTGGATATTCGCTACCCTGGCTTTTATGCACTGAAATAGCGTAAGAGAGCACCAGCTCGTCCAACTCCGAAAGATCGTAGACAACCTCCCTGGCTGTCAGGGTTTCCGGAAAAGAAACTACAAGCTCACCCTCTTCCATGTCCAGGGCGGTCAAACGACCTATATCACCGTTGAATACTTCTTTCTCGTAATTGTTGCGTATCTGCATTACCTTATCGCCCAGTCGGAAAGTGCACCCTCCCCCGAACAGCTCCTGTTTGTGCCTGGCCCTGGGATTTAGCTCCTCTTGCAGGAGCCTGTTAAGCGCTTCCACCCCCACCGGCGTTCTGCGCATGGGCGTTATAACCTGGATCTCTTCCAGGGGGTCAAAGGAACCGTAAGATGGTAGACGCTGCTTGCAAAGCTCAACGATAGTAGAAGCGACCCGCTGCGGATCTTCTTCTTCCACAAAAAAAAGATCTTTATCTTTTTTATTGAAGAGGGGAAGCTTGCCCTGATTGATTCGGTGAGCATTGACCACAATCATGCTCTCCTGTGCCTGACGAAAAATAGTCTGCAGACGAACACAGGGAACGCTGCCGCCCTCTATAATATCACGCAGCACATTGCCTGCCCCCACGGAAGGTAGCTGGTCCATATCCCCAACCAGGATCAGGCGGCAGCCGGACGGAACTGCCTTGAGCAAGTTATGAAAGAGAAGCAGGTCCAACATGGAGGCTTCATCGACAATAAGTGCCTGGCAGGAAAGTGTATTATGTTCATCGCGCTGAAAGCGAAAGCCCTCCCCTTCCTTAAAGCTGTACTCCAGGAGACGGTGGACAGTCTTTGCTTCCATCCCCGTGGCTTCAGTCATTCTCTTAGCTGCCCGGCCGGTAGGTGCCGCCAGCATGGTTTTCAGCCTGTAGCGCTGGAAAAGCTTGAGGAGCGTCCTGATGGTAGTAGTTTTACCTGTTCCCGGCCCGCCGGTAATGACCATTACACCGTTTTCACATGCTCCTTTGATGGCCTCCACCTGCTCCGCTGCCAGGGAGATATTTTCTTCCTCCACAATCTCTCCTATAAGCCCTTCCTCCTCCGTAGAAAAAACAGTGAGCTGCCGGTTCAGTAAAGTTAGAAGTTTTTCCGCTGCTCCTTTTTCCGCACGGTAAAAAGGAGCGGAATACAGCATCTCCTCTCCGGCAGGATTCTTTTCGCAAACTAACTGTCCACCAACGCGGAGCTCTTCCAGCTGCCTGTCAATAAGCTCAGCGGCGGATCCGCTTTGGGGTGGAGTTTCACTGAAAAGCAGCTCTTCGATGCGCTCGCACATTTCCCCCCGGGGAAGAAAAACATGTCCTTCGTCAGCTGCCCTTTTTAAAAGGTAAAGAGCAGCAGAACGCACTCTCTGAGGAGCATCATGGGGCAGGCCTAGCTGCCTGGCAATCTTGTCGGCAGTGATGAAACCAATCCCGTAAACATCTTCCGCCAGGCGGTAAGGGTTTTCCTTCACCAACGGGATAGCACGTGCACCATAATGCTTGAAAAGTTTCACCGCCAAAGCCGGGCTTACCTGGTAGCTCTGCAAGAAAAGCATGACTTCCTTGATCTCCTTTTGCTGCAGATAGCTCTGGTGGATCATGGCTGCTTTCTTGGGACCAATGCCCTCTACCGCTATCAGCCTGTCAGGTTCATCCTCGATAACCGCAAGGGTATCCAGCCCGAAATGCTTGACCAGCAGTTCCGCCGTGCTGGGACCGACGCCGCGAACCAGACCGGAGGAGAGAAATTTGCGGAGGCCCTGCAGGGTAGTAGGCGTAACGGTTTCCCATTCCTGAACCTGAAACTGGAGCCCGTAGCGGGGGTGGGTCTTCCATGTTCCCTTGAGACGTAGATTTTCCCCCTCCTGTAGGGAAGGGAAATGGCCCACAAACGTAAGCAGTTCCTCTGATTCCTTGCTGCTTAGGCGCCCCACCAGGTAGTTGCTCTCGTCGCTGAAAAAGGTGATACGCTCCAGTACTCCTTCCAGGGTCTCCACAGCTGTTCCCCCTTTAGAGGCCCGCTGCCGGGCCAAAACAAGTTTAGTGCATCAGTTACTCCTTACTGCTTTAAATACCTGCCCAATACCGGGTACAGTAAACGGGACAGGCAGCTTCTGGCGCTGTCGAACTGCGCTCACTTCACCACCAAGTGTAAACTTACTCTGCCTTGTAGCAGTTATTGTATCTCATACAGGCAAAAAGAACAAGCTTCCTCTATCGCTCCTTCACTGCTCTTCTTATCCCGGGCAGCTTCGCGCACTGTTTCCGACTCATTTTCGTGTAACCCAACAGGAAAGCCCTGCCGCGTATGTTTGCGGGCAGGGCTTGTTGAATATACAGCTGGCTCTCGTTTAGATAAGTTTTGCAGCTGTCTTCTACCTTTTACAGTCCGGCTTCTTTTTTCAGGACGGCTGCCTTATCTGTTTTCTCCCAGGGAAGATCCAGGTCTTCCCTGCCCAGGTGTCCGTAAGCAGCAACCTGGGTATAGATGGGCCGGCGAAGGTCTAACTGCTCGATAATCGCCGCCGGGCGAAGGTCAAAATGCTTTTCAACAAGCTTTTCAATCGTCTCCACCGCTACCTTCTCCGTACCAAACGTTTCCACAAATACGGAAAGAGGACGGGCTACGCCGATGGCATAAGCCAGTTCCAGTTCGCATTTATCAGCCAGCCCTGCTGCCACCACATTTTTGGCCACGTACCTGGCGGCATAGGTAGCTGAACGGTCCACCTTGGTCGGATCCTTGCCGGAAAAACAGCCGCCGCCGTGCCGGGAATAACCACCGTAGGTATCCACGATAATCTTACGGCCGGTCAGGCCCGTATCTCCCTGGGGACCGCCCACCACAAAACGCCCGGTGGGGTTAATGTAAAACTTTGTCTTCTTGTCCACCAGCTCTGAAGGGATGATCTCCTTGGCTACGACTTCCACCAGGTCATCCCGCAGGCGGGAAAGAGAAATATCGTCCCTGTGCTGTGCAGAAAGAACTACCGCCGAAATACGCTGCGGTTGGCCATCTTTGTATTCCACGGTGACCTGTGATTTTCCGTCAGGGCGCAGATAGGGCAATATTTTCTCCTTGCGCACCTTACCCAGGTGAAGTGACAATTTATGAGCCAGGGCGATGGGCATAGGCATAAGCTCGGGTGTTTCGTTGCAGGCAAAACCAAAAATAATACCCTGGTCCCCGGCCCCGATCCTGTTGTAAAGGTCTTCGGCATTTTCCCCTTCTTTGATCTCCCAGGCCTGGTCTACACCCAGAGCGATATCCGGGGACTGCTCATCGATAGCGGTAAGCACCGAACAGGTATCTCCATCAAAACCGAACTTGGCCCGTGTATAGCCGATATTTTTTACCGTTTCCCTGGCAATTTTGGGAATATCCACGTAACAAGTAGTAGTTATCTCGCCGGCTACCAGTACAAGTCCCGTAGTTACCATTGTTTCCGCGGCTACCCTGCCCTGGGGATCTTCAGCCATAATAGCGTCCAGGATAGCATCTGAAATCTGGTCCGACACCTTATCGGGGTGCCCTTCGGTTACGGACTCCGAAGAAAAAAGAAATACTCCATCTCTGTTCATCCTTCTACCTCCTTGAAATTAGTGGGATAAAAACAAAAATACCTCTATCCTGACAAACAGAGGCATTTTAACGCCTCTTATCTCCCAGGGCGGACCTGACAAAAACCGACCTGTAGGAATTGGCACCGGGCGATCCGCTACTAACTAACGCTTCCCCTGCACTCAGTCAGGCCCTCAATTTAGAGGAAGCTAAACTTGCTTTTGCAGCAACAGATCCGGTTGCCGGGGTTCATAGAGCCTATCTCTCCCCCACTCTGGATAAGAGTCCCAGTTATGAAGTTTTTACTACAGTTATATATAATATTATAATTGAGGCTTTTTGTCAACAGCGAACATGTCTTCGCATTGTTCGGCCAGCCAATGAAAATTGCGAAGTATTATATAATCATTCCTGTACTTCATCACCTTCCCGAGCCAGGGCAAAAACCAGTTCACCGGAAGCCACTACTTTCCCTTCCACCAACGCCCGCCCCTTACCCTTGCCTACCACTCCTTTAAAACTTACCAGCTCCACTTCCAAGCGCAGGGTATCCCCTGGACGAACCGTTCCGCGGAACCTGCAGCGGTCAATCCCTCGGAAAAGGACCAACCTGCCCCGGAACTCTTCTCTGCTGAGCACGGCCACGGCACCGACCTGCGCCAGGGCTTCCAGGATCAGGACACCTGGCATGATGGGTTCCCCGGGAAAATGTCCCCGGAAAAATGGCTCGTTCACAGTGACGTTTTTCAGGCCTACCGCCTTTTCGCCGGGAACGACCTCCTCTATACGGTCTACCAACAAAAAAGGGTAACGGTGAGGCAGTATTTTCTGCACCTCTTGCGCTGATAATGGTTCA
>SLJK01000137.1 GCA_007135125.1 Syntrophomonadaceae bacterium
TAGCCGGAATAATTAACAACCGCACGTGCGGGTGAACTTTACGTCCCTTTAAAAAGCGGGCTGCTGTACGCAGATCTTCCAACCTGCCGTTAGTACAGGATCCGATTACAACCTGGTCCAGCGGGGTGCCGGCCGCTTCTGAAACAGGCCGCGCGTTGGCCGGGCTAAATGGCAGGGAAACCTGCGGTTCCAGTTCACCAACCTCCCAGCGCAATTCTTCCTGCACAGCTGCATCTATATCGCTCGCAAGGGCATCATAATCTCTACGGGCACGGCCCTGGAGATAACGGGTGGTCACCTCGTCTACAGGAATAAGCCCCACCTTGGCCCCGGCTTCTATAGCCATGTTGGAGATGGTAAAGCGCCCATCCATGCCAAGATTCTCGATAGCTTCTCCGGTGAATTCCAGTGCACAGTAACGTGCTCCTTCAACTCCCAGTTTGCCTATGGTATACAGGATCAGGTCTTTTCCTTCCAGGTAGGCAGGCATGTTGCCCTGGAAAACAATGCGGATGGTGGGGGGAACTTTGAACCAGAGTTCCCCGGTGGCCATCACGGCCGCAAGGTCAGTGCTCCCAACGCCGGTAGCAAAGGCGCCCAGAGCACCGTATGTACAGGTATGAGAATCGGCTCCAATAATTACTTCTCCGGGATGTACCAGCCCCAGTTCCGGTAGGAGTGCATGTTCAATCCCCATACGGCCCACATCGTAATAGTGTAGGATCTCCTGCTCCCGAGCAAAATCACGCATAAGCTTGACCTGCCCGGCACTCTGAATATCCTTGTTGGGAGTAAAATGGTCCGGTATCAAGGCTATTCTCTCCCGGTCAAATACTTTTTTAAGCCCGATTTTTTCAAATTCCCTAATTGCTACAGGTGCAGTAATATCATTACCCAGGGCCAGGTCTATCCTGGCATTCAGCAGCTCTCCCGGAGTTACTGTCTCGCGGCCGGCAGCCCTGGCCAGGATCTTTTCAGCCATGGTCATCCCCATACAATTTTCCTCCTTTTTCTGCAGGTCTTGAAAGAATGGTCAGCGAACGTCACGAGTTACTTTTCCTCCCCTGAGCAGGGCAATATTACCGGTACTTGCTACTTCTTTAATGCCAAACTCCTGCATCATTAGGGTAAAAGCCTTGAGCTTATCCTCGTCGCCGGTAACCTCTACAATCATGGAGTCAGGCGAGACATCGATTATCCTCGCCCTGAAAGTATCTACCATCTGCTGAATATCGCTGCGGAATTCGGGCTCTGCCCTTACCTTCAGCAGCATGAGCTCACGCCCCACGGAAGGCTCCTCCGTCATGTCTCCCACCTTGAGCACGTTGACCAGCTTGTTGAGTTGTTTGACTATCTGTTCCACAGTAACGGGATCGGCCTCCAGGGTAACAGTCATGCGTGAAATGCCCGGTTCCAGGGTGCGCCCCACGGCAATGTTTTGAATATTGTACCCCCTGCGACTGAAAAGGCCGGATACCCTGGTGAGAACACCCGGTCTATCTTCTACCAGTATCGCCAGAATCCTTTTCACCCTGTTTCACCCCCGATCATTTCTACAATGGAAGTATTGGGTGCTACCATGGGAAGAACATTTTCTTCCGGGTCTACCAAGAAATCAATAACTACCGGGCCGGGAGTTTTTAGGGCGGTTTCTATGGCAGCAGCAGTTCCTGCCGGTGTCTCGACGCGCAAGCCGGTGGCACCATAAGCCTCTGCCAGCTTGACAAAGTCCGGGCTGCCGGCCAAAGAACTCTGGGAATAACGGCCTTCGTAGAAAAATTTCTGCCACTGCCGCACCATCCCCAGGTATTGATTGTTGATAATAGCAACTTTAACAGGCAGGTTGTAATGCACTGCTGTAGCCAACTCCTGGGAATTCATCTGGATACTCCCGTCACCGGCGAAACAGATAACCAGCCGTTCGGGGTAGGCAACCTGGGCACCCAGCGCTGCCGGAAGCCCAAAACCCATGGTTCCCAGGCCGCCTGAGGATACCAGGCTCCGGGGATATTTCAAACGGTAATACTGGGCTGCCCACATCTGGTGCTGCCCTACGTCAGTGGTTACAATAGCTTCGCCATCTGTTAAGCGGAAGAATTCCTCTATTACATGCTGGGGCTTGAGGATAGAAGAGTTCCGTGCATATTCCAGAGGGTGATGCTGTTTCCAGCCCTGTACTTTCTGGCACCAGTCCGCAGTATCCCCGGGCTTTAAATGCCTCAAAATCTCCTTCAGCACCAGCTTAACATCACCGACAATCGGAATATCTACCATAACATTCTTGCCTATCTCCGCCGGGTCAATATCGATATGAATAACCTGGGCCCCGGGTGCAAAGGTGTCAAGTCGTCCCGTTACCCGGTCATCAAACCTGGCCCCGATTGTAATAAGCAAATCCGTTTCATTTATGGCGTGGTTAGCAGCATACGTGCCGTGCATTCCCGGCATCCCCAGGAAAAGTGGATGGTCGTAAGGGATGCTGCCCAAGCCGGTCAGGGTAGTGGTGACAGGGATTAAGCCCCTACGGGAAAGCTCCAGCAGCTCTTCGTGGGCATTGGAACTTATAGCTCCGCCTCCTGCATAGAGAAGTGGCGCCCTGGCTTTTTTGATGGCAGTAACGGCCCGGCTGATCTGCTTCATATGCCCGCCGTAAGTGGGCCGGTAACTGGGCATCTCCACTTTGTCCGGGTATTTGAAATCTCCCTGCGCCACCTGGATATCTTTGGGAAGATCGATCAGCACCGGTCCTTTGCGACCCGTTCCCGCGATATGAAAAGCTTCTTTGAAAACATGGGGCAGCTCTCCTACTTCTTTAACCAGGTAACTGTGCTTGGTTATAGGAATAGTTATGCCAGTTATATCAGCCTCCTGAAAAGCATCCGTGCCGATATTGACCGTTGCAACCTGGCCGGTTATAAAAACCATGGGAATGGAATCCATGTAGGCATTTGCGATACCGGTAACCAGGTTTGTGGCACCGGGGCCGGAGGTGGCAAAAACTACTCCCGTCTTCCCCGTGGTCCTTGCATACCCGTCCGCTGCATGAGCAGCCCCCTGTTCATGGCGGGTCAGTATATGCCTCAGGCCACTTTTGTATATTTCGTCGTACAGGGTCAAAACAGCACCACCCGGGAAACCGAAAACAACCTCTACCTCTTCAGCTTCCAGTGCAGCCAGGACCATTTGAGCACCTGTAAGCTTCATTCTGCCTTCCCCTCCTTAACTGGTGATTCCAATACCGCTCCCCGGCCGGCCGAGGTAACCTGGGAAGCGTAACGCAGCAGGTAACCCTCTCGCACCTTCAGGGGCGGCAAAGCAAGCTCTTTTGTTCTCTTTTGCCATTCTTCTTCGGAAATAAGAAGGTCCAGCCTCTGGCCCGGTATATCAATTTTAATGTTGTCCCCTTCCTGCACCAGGGCAAGTGGGCCTTTTTCCATTGCTTCCGGGGAAATGTGCCCTACGGCAGCTCCCCGGGTGGCACCGGAAAAACGACCGTCAGTGATAAGGGCAACCTCCTTATCCAGTCCCATACCGGCCACGGCAGAAGTGGGGGCCAGCATTTCCCGCATTCCAGGTCCACCCTTGGGCCCTTCAAAGCGGATAACAATAACATCGCCGGCCACGATCTTTCCTTCAAGCACGGCAGCTACAGCCTCTTCTTCCTGATCAAAAACCCTGGCCCGAAGAGTACGGTTAGACATCTCCGGAGCGACAGCTCCCTGCTTAACTACAGCTCCGCCGGGAGCAAGGTTGCCAAATAATATGGCCAAACCTCCTTCCGGACGGTAAGGTTCCTCTAAGAGGCGCACCACCTTCCCCTCTGCTTCTGAGGCAGAGGCAACATTAGAAATTACTTTTTCCCCCGTAACAGTCAGCAGCTCGCCATCAACAAGGCCGCCACGAAGCAGTTCCTTCATCACGGTCCCGATCCCCCCGGCCCGGTCCAGATCTTCGACATGATGTGGGCCGCCAGGGCTGATGGAGCAGAGCTGTGGCGTACGGGAACTGATGGTATTTATCTCTTCCAGTTCCCAACGAATATCAAGTTCATGAGCAATAGCGGGAAGATGCAGCACGGTATTGGTTGAACAACCCAGGGCCATGTCCACCGCCAGTGCATTGCGAAAAGCCTGTGCAGTCATGATCCGGGAAGAACGAATATCTTTTTCCCACAACTCTAAGATTTTCATGCCCGCCTCCCTGGCGAGCCTAAGACGGCGGGCATAGACGGCGGGCACGGTCCCGTTTCCGGGCAAAGCCATCCCCAGCGCCTCCGTCATACAATTCATCGAGTTGGCGGTGAACATACCGGCACAGGACCCGCAGCCCGGACAGGCTGAAAGTTCCAGCTGTTCCAGTTCTGCTTCTGTCATACGGCCGGCCTTAACAGCTCCCACCCCTTCAAAAACATTGCTCAGGTCCACTTTTTCCCCCTGAAACTCTCCGGCAAGCATGGGACCGCCACTAATAAATATTGAAGGGAGATCCAGGCGGCCGGCTGCCATAAGCATACCGGGCACAATTTTGTCGCAATTAGGGATAAAAACCAGGGCGTCAAACCTGTGAGCCTGCACCATGGCTTCTACGGAATCAGCTACCAGCTCCCTGCTGGCCAGGGAATATTTCATGCCGGAGTGCCCCATGGCTATCCCATCGCAAATACCTATGGTGCTAAATTCCAGGGGAAGCCCCCCCGCCTCATAAACTCCGGCTTTCACTGCTTCAGCTATCTTATCCAGGTGAATATGTCCGGGAATGATTTCATTGGCAGAATTAACAATACCGATTAGCGGCTTTTTCAGCTCGTCAGGGTGATACCCCATAGCGAAAAAAAGCGAGCGATGGGGTGCCCTTTCTACTCCTGTTTTAACAGAATCGCTGCGCATAACGGGCCCTCCTTTTATCAATATACCCCTGTTCCATTATTCTGGGCATAGTCGTGAAAGCTTTGCATTAGTTTTTTCGTTACGTGTCCCGGAACTCCTTCGCCAATTTTTCTCCTATCGATGGAAATGACCGGAATAAGTTCGGCGGCGGTCCCGGTCATAAAACATTCCTGCGCTATAAAGAGATCATGGCGGGTAAAGGGTGTTTCTTTAACCACCAACCCTTCTTCTCGTGCCAGCTCAATAACCACGTTCCTGGTAATACCCTCCAGAATGCCGAGATAAGTGGGAGGGGTCAAAAGTTCTCCCTTTTTGGTCACAATAAAGACGTTGGAGCCGGAGCCCTCCACCACATAGCCTGTTGAATTGAGCATTATGGCTTCCATAGCCCCTGAATGAGCCGCCTCAATCTTCACCAGGATGTTGTTGAGATAGTTTAGTGACTTTATGCGCGGTTCCATGGTATCGGAAACACGTTGACGTGTAACCGCTGTAATAATCTCTAAACCATTATCATAATATTCCTGTGGAAAGAGCGAAATCTTATCGGCAATTATAACTACCGTGGCCTGCGAACATTTGCGCGGATCTAATCCTAAGTCCCCTGGCCCCCGAGAAACCACAATCCTTATGTAAGCATCTCTTAGTTGGTTCAAGCGAAGTGTGTCCAGTGTTACTTCTTCCATTTCCTTTAAGGTGAGGGGGATATTCAGCAAAATATGCCGAGCGGATTCATAAAGCCTTTCCAGGTGTTCCTGAAGTTTAAAAACACGTCCATTATAGGCCCTTATTCCTTCAAAAACACCGTCACCATACAGATATCCATGATCAAAGACAGATACTTTGGCATCCTCTTTGGATACATGGTGGCCGTCAAGATAAATTTGAATGCTCATAATGGGTCTGATACCGGCAAAGCCGGGAAAATCAGACCTTCACCTCCCTCCGTTTGTTCTGCACCTAACTGCCAGGCGATATCAAATGACCCTGCTAATAGTTGAATACTTGCAGTCAAAACTTAAATTAAAACCCCTCCATCCTTCTGGAAAGGGACGAAGGGGCTTACTTAACGGTACCACCCTTATTGCCCTTTTAAGGGCCGCTCGTTCAAACTAGAAAATTCTCCCCTCACGGGTTACCGTCCGCCCTTGCTTAAGCAACATTAAATTCTGTTACCTTCAGGGAGGAACTGCAAGGTTACAAAGATTTTGCTTCGGCTAAACCGCCGACTTTGCTGCATCGCCAACTCTCTGCAAGAGAAGAACGCCTCCCTTGTCCCCATCATTGATATTACTACATGAATTGTTTTTCATTATATATAAAGCAGCAAGAGTTTGTCAACACGAAATAGGCTATGCACTGGGATATACACTGTATTTTTCCCCATTTTCATCCCCAAGCAGTTCCTGGTCAACAGTATAGATATTTTCCAGCTGCAGCTCTTTTGTAGGTCCTGTCTCCTGAGCAGCTTTTGCGGGAGGTTTATTCCCCTCCACTACTTTATCCTCAGCAAAACCGGAAGCGCCGCTTTTTCTTTTCTGCAAGAACTCTTGTGCTACCTGGGGAAAGAGGATATACGAAAGCAGGTCTTCCTCGTTTCGAATAAAGTCTTGTGCCTCTTCGCGCACCTTTTCCAGTTGTGGTTCCAGGAGATCTGCCGGCCTGCCCCGGAAGGGTTCTTCGCCACCAAGCACTTTATTGAGCAAATCCGGATCTATCTCCCCGGGGGGCTGGCCATATAATCCTTTAAGGTAATTTTTTACCTCTGTCAGGACAATTTTGTAACGCTCACCTGTCATGACATTCATGACAGCCTGTGTCCCCACTATCTGGCTGGAAGGTGTCACCAGCGGCGGATAGCCCAACTCGGCCCTTACCCTGGGCACTTCCCGAAGAACTTCTTCCAAAAGATGAGAAGAGTTTTGGCTGGCCAACTGCGAAGTCAGGTTAGAAATCATCCCGCCGGGAATCTGGTAACTTAGCACAGCGGTATCAACGGCCATGACTTCGATAGGTATTTTATAGCCGGAGCGAATTTCTTTAAAGTAGCTTGCTATTTCAGTGATGAGCTCCAGGTCCAACTCCGTATCATAGGGTGTTCCCTTCAGTGCAGCTACCATGCTGTCGGTGGGTGGTTGAGAGGCTCCCATGGAAAGACTGGAAATAGCGGTATCAATAACATCACAGCCCGCCTCAATGGCTTTTAAATAAGACATATCAGCCATCCCGCTGGTAAAATGAGAATGCAGCTGGACAGGAATGCTGAGATTTTCTTTCAAGCGCTTGACCAGTTCATAAGCATCATAAGGAGTGATTAGTCCGGCCATGTCCTTGATGCAGAGGGAATCTGCCCCTTTCTTTTCCAACTGGAGGCCCAGCTCCACAAAATGGTCAATGTTGTGCAGCGGGCTTATGGTGTAGCTGACAGCAGCCTGAACATGCCCCCCTGCTTCCTTGGTCGCCTTCATGGCTTTTTCCAGGTTGCGGATATCATTGAGAGCATCAAAAATGCGTATGACGTCTATCCCGTTTTTCAAGGCCAATTTTACAAAAGCCTCTACCACATCATCCGGGTAATGGCGATAGCCCACCAGGTTCTGCCCCCTAAGGAGCATTTGTAACTTCGTCTGGGGAAGGCTTTCCCTTAAACGGGCCAGTCTTTCCCACGGATCTTCATCCAGGTAACGCAAACAGGAGTCGAAGGTGGCGCCTCCCCAAATTTCCAGGGAGTGAAAGCCGACCCGGTCTATTTGGGGGGTAATAGGCAGCATTTCACCTATCTTCATGCGCGTAGCCATCAAGGACTGATGGGCATCTCTTAAAGTGGTATCTGTAATACCTGTCTTTTTTTGTGACAAACCTTTGCCCCCCTTTCGAGCCTCATTTTCTCTTATTAAAAACCTTGTAGACACATTGGCAAGCTGACTGCGTTCTAAAAAATATCTTTATTACAATTTGCTTTTCGTAAAATACTTAAATTAAACATTAACATTCATGATTCCTGCTACTTCAGCCCCAACTCAAAAATTAATGCTAAAATATTTTTTAAGGGGGCTGTTATTCATTTCAGCGTGTGGCATACTCCGCCGCGGCCCTGCCGGCAGCCCTTGAAAAATAAAGGGCTTCGCTCAGGGCCATTCCCGGCAGCATGGCTTCGCCGTGAAGACCCCCTGCAATCTCTCCTGCAGCATATAAACCGGGTATAATCCTCTCTCCTTTCAGCACTTCCCCTGAGGGGGTCACAGCCACTCCTCCCAGCGTATAATCGACCCCACATTTTACAGGGGCAATGTAATAGGGTGGAGCAGGCAAACCCATCTCTTGCATATTCCCTGGTTCGGCCAGGGAATATGCCTCCGTAACTTCCTCCAGCTCTTCATAAATGCGAAAAAAGTCCGGCTCCGCAACATCCAAGGCCATTTCTTCTGACATGATCACATAAACTTCATCTGCCGGGGAGTTAAGAACAAAAGAAAAGAGCCTGTCTGCTTCAAACTGGTTTCCATTTAATATCTCTCCCGCACTGTTGACCAGCAAAGCTTCTTCCAGGCTCCATTCAGGGAGAGAAAAGTGCTCATCATGTTGGGGAGGATACAGTATAATCCTTTTATTAAAAAAACCTGTTTGAATGATATTGGCTCCCTGGTCTGCAGCCAACTGCAGACCATAGTTTTCCTGGGATGGCCTGGGCTGAATGTAATTATCACCCTGGGGGAAAAACTCGTGCCACCTGGAAATATCTCCACTATACCCACCATCGGCCAGGATTAAACCCTGTAAAAACAGCAGCGACCCTTTTCCTTCATCACCTTCCAACGATAGTGATTCTACCCTTCCCTGGGGAGAAAAGTTGATTTCTTTTATTGTTTCACTGCGGAATATAACGCCTGAACGCTCCAGGTCAGCTAGCATTTTCCCTTTAAAAGTAGCAGCAGGGTCAAGAAAAGAACTAAAATGTAAATACGGGTTCCTATCTGCAAGGGGAAGGGTGTCGAAGAGTATTTCGCTTCTTTTTTCTGCCCGGGAATAAAATTGCTCTGCATCATCCCCAAAATATTCCAGCAGTAGAGGTTTATTGATATCTCCACCACGCTGCCTGATTAAATTTTTGAATTCTGCAGCGGTTAACTGCAGGCCCATCTCTCTTTGAGGTGGAGTCCCAATTGCTGCCAGCCCTTCTTCAACCAGGAAACGGCAATCTCCACCCAGCTCCTGGCCGTGGGGAAAAATAAAAACACTTGCTCCGTGTTCGGCAGCCTCCTGGGCAACCAATAGTGCAGCAGTGGTCCCTCCTACAACAGCCAGATCTACCCCTTCGGAAATTTCTGTGCGTATCTCTCCTGCTGAGAAAATTTCTTCCTGAGCCTGTAAAACCAGTTGAAAGACTAAAATAAGTACAGCAACAGCTACCAGCGCAGCTGTTACAATACCGACATTCCCCCCGGACTTGCTCATTGTTCGTTACTCCTTGCTCACAATGGCTGCGTTAACCACTTTATCATCAGGCGAAGAAAGCCTCATAAGGGTTACTCCCCGGGCATAGCGCCCTTGCAGCGAAACCTGAAAGGCTTTTTCACGAATAATAAGACCACGAGCGGTAACCATAATAAATTCATCTTCTTCCTGTACCATGTTAAAGTAGATCAGGACACCGGTCTTGGCAATTGATTTAATGGCAATTATTCCTTTTCCGCCACGGCTTTGACGCCGGAACTCTTCAAGGGAAGTCTTTTTTCCGTATCCCCTTTCAGTTATGAACAGAATTTTGCCTTCTTCCTGAAAAACCATATTCATCCCGATAACATAATCACCGGGAGACAGGGCGATTCCTTTAACTCCCCTGGCGGTTCGTCCAAGCGGCCGCAGGGAACTTTCCGGGAAACGGATCAACAGCCCTTTGGAAGTGGCCAGCAAGATATCAGCCGCGGAGCCGTTCTGTTCCTTTTCGGCGGCAGCACCCAGGTATTTTACGGAGATAAGCTCGTCTTTTTCCAGCAAAGTTAAAGCAATCACTCCGGAGCGCCTGGCTCCGGCATATTCGCGAAGGCGGGTTTTTTTGACCAGCCCTTTTTTAGTAGCCATAATCAGCAAATCTTCCTTCCCATGTTTCTCCAGGGGAAAAACGGCCGAAATATATTCGTTTCGCTCCAGGGGAAGCAGGTTAACTATGGCGGTTCCCCTGGCCTGTCGTCCCGCTTCGGGAATTTCATACACTTTGAGCGGATAGACTTTACCGTTATTGCTAAAACAGAGCAGTTTATCTTTGGTAGATGAAACAAAAAGGTGCTCAATGAAATCTGTCTCCCGGACACTATGAGCTATAACACCCCTTCCACCGCGATGCTGGCTGCGATAGGAAGCCAGGGGCAGACGTTTTATATAGCCCTGCTGAGTAAGGGTTACTACCACCTGTTCATCCACGATGAGATCGTATGGATCTATTTCATCTTCTTCCGGCATGATTTTGGTTAATCTTTTATCACCAAATTTTTTCTTAATGCCCTGCAGCTCTTTCTTTATTTCTTCCAGGACCAGTCTTTCATCTGCCAGCAATGCTTCCAGGTAAGCGATCTCTTCCATAAGCGCACGGAATTCTTCTTCCAGCTTATGCCTTTCCAGGGCAGTCAATCTTTGCAGGCGCATATCCAAAATAGCCTGGGCTTGTTTATCAGTAAGGCCAAATTCCTTTTTAAGACCCGTGCGTGCCTTTTCCACATTATCCGAGCCCCTTATAATAGCAATAACCCGGTCCAGGTTGTTTAAAGCAATGCGCAGCCCTTCCACAATATGAGCCCTTTCCCGTGCCCGGCGCAGCAAGAACTGGGAGCGGCGGGAAACAATCTCTTTCTGGTGTTTTAAATAGGCCTCCAGCATTTCTTTTAAGGTAAGGACCCGTGGCTTTCCTTCCACCAAGGCCAGCATTATTATTCCGTAGCTTTGCTGGAGGGGGGTAAATTTATATAGCTGATTCAAGGTAACCTGTGGGTTAAAACCCTTTTTAATCTCTATCACTACGCGCACACCACTGCGGTCGGACTCATCCCTGAGCTCAGCAATGCCTTCTATCTTTTTTTCCCTGACCAGTTCGGCAATTTTTTCGATCAAGCGCGCTTTGTTTTGCTGGTAGGGGACTTCTGTTATGAGTACTCTATCCCTGGCTTCTTCCGTTTTTTCAATCGTGGTTTTCCCGCGAATCTTGATTGTTCCACGGCCGCTCAGGTATGCATCAGTAATACCTTTGGTGCCCAGGATAATTCCGCCTGTCGGGAAATCAGGGCCTTTTACGAATTTTAGCAGGTCTTCCGGGCTGCAATCCGTATTGTCGATCAGGTAATTTAGGGCATCTATTGCTTCGGTAAGATTGTGCGGCGGAATGTTGGTTGCCATGCCTACTGCTATACCTGAAGAACCGTTAACCAGGAGGTTTGGATAATGAGAAGGTAACACTGAGGGTTCTTCCAGGGTTTCATCAAAGTTAAGACGAAAATCAACTGTTTCTTTATCCAGATCCCGGAGCATCTCCAGGGCCAGGGGCGATAACCTGGCCTCTGTATAACGCATGGCAGCTGCTCCGTCCCCATCCATGGAACCAAAGTTTCCCTGGCCATCAACCAGGGGATAGCGCATGGAAAAATTTTGGGCCATACGAACCATGGCTTCATAAACGGCCAGGTCGCCATGGGGATGATATTTACCAAGAACCTCTCCCACCAGGCGGGCTGATTTTTTGTGAGGCTTATCCGGTGTCAACCCCAACTCCTGTTTGGCATATAGTATGCGCCTGTGAACAGGCTTAAGCCCATCCCTTACATCGGGGAGAGCCCTGCTAACGATCACGCTCATGGCATAATCCATAAAAGAGTTTTGCACTTCTTCATGTAAAGGAATAGATGTTACTTTTCCTATGTTTTGATCCATTTATTTTTCCTCCCTAACCAGATAAACACTGCTTTACGCTATATATCCAGGTTTCTGACATCCCGGGCGTGTTCTTCGATATAACGGCGTCGGGGCTCTACTTTTTCTCCCATTAGAATAGAAAGGATATTGTTGGCTGTGATAGCGTCCTGTAGATCTACTTTAAAAATAGCCCTGCTTTCGGGGTTCAGGGTTGTCTCCCACAGCTGCTCGGGATTCATCTCCCCCAGACCTTTATAGCGCTGAATAGAGGTTCCTTTACGGTCTATTTCGTCCATTAGTCCCTCCAGCTCTGCCTCCCGGTACAGATAATATGTCTTTTTCTTTTTGGTAATCTTTAAGAGGGGGGGTTGAGCAATATAAACATACCCCAGGGAAATAAGGGGCTCCATGTAACGAAAGAAAAATGTGAGCAGTAAGGTCCTGATATGGGAACCGTCTACATCTGCGTCGGTCATGATTATTATGCGATGATACCTCAGATTGGCAATCGAAAAATCATCGCCGATGCCGGTGCCCAGTACTGTAATAAGGGAACGGATCTCTTCATTGGCCAGAATTTTGTCAAGCCGCGCTTTCTCGACATTCAAAATTTTGCCCCTTAAGGGAAGGACAGCCTGAAAGTGCCTGTCCCGGCCCTGTTTTGCCGACCCTCCTGCAGAATCCCCTTCCACTACAAAAAGCTCACTTTGAGAAGCATCTTTGCTGGTGCAATCTGCCAGTTTGCCGGGCAAATGGCTGATTTCCAGGGCATTTTTCCTGCGGGTAAGTTCCCTGGCTTTTCGGGCTGCTTCTCTGACCCTGGAGGCCTGAAGGGCTTTTTCACATATTTTTTTGGCCATGGAAGGGTTCTGTTCCATCAGATCTCCCAGCTCGCTAAGAAGAACCCCTTCTACAATTCCGCGTACTTCAGAATTGCCAAGACGTGTCTTGGTCTGGCCCTCAAACTGGGGATCTAAAATTTTGACGTTGATAATTGCAGTCAAGCCTTCCCTGATATCTTCGCCCTGCAGGTTATCCTGATTCTCTTTCAAAACACCCAGGCGGCGGGAATGGTCGTTGATCAAACGTGTCATCGCTACTTTAAAGGCTGATTCATGGGTGCCCCCCTCCTGGGTCCTGATATTGTTGGCATAAGAAAAAATAGTCTCGTTAAAACCGGTACAATATTGTAAAGCAACTTCTACATAGCAGTTTTCCTTTTCTTTTTCAATATAAATTGGTTCCGGCGGAAAAGTTTCCTTGTTCTTATTTAAATATTCCACGAAGGAACAGATACCGCCTTCATATTGGTAAATTTGCTCCTCTATCTCTTTTGCACGACGGTCCTGCAGGGTTATTTTGATACCCTTGTTGAGAAAGGCCTGTTCCCGCAGCCGCTGTGCCAGTACCTGGTACTCAAAAGTTATATCTTCAAATATCAGTGAATCAGGCTTGAATGTAATCCTGGTTCCCGAGCGGGAAGTCTTTCCTGTTACCTGTAACGGTGTAACAAGGTTTCCCTGCTCGTAACGCTGGTAATATTTTTCCCCGTCTCTTGATACTTCTACTTCTAACCATTCGGAAAGGGCGTTTACCACCGAGACACCTACCCCGTGGAGACCTCCGGCCACCTTGTAACCATGGCCTCCAAATTTTCCTCCGGCATGGAGCATGGTTAAGACAACTTCCAGGGCGGACTTTTTTTGTTGAGGGTGTTCCTTAACTGGTATTCCCCGGCCATCGTCTATTACAGTTACACTGTTATCCTTATTAATGGATATATGGATAGAAGTACAGTAACCGGCCATGGCCTCGTCAATACTGTTATCCACCACTTCAAATACCAGGTGATGAAGCCCTCTTGTCCCTGTAGAACCGATATACATGCTGGGACGCTTACGAACAGCTTCAAACCCTTCCAATACCTGAATCTGGTGTTCATCATAAACTCCCATGTTTTTTTCTTGTTGGCTCATCTTAACTCCTCCCGTATTCCTTAATTATTCCCATTTGTGTTCTATTCTTTTCTGCAAAGTTAAGGGAGCAATGTGCGAATAATATACTTTTTTATTTGTGACAATAAAAGAATTACAGGCCTCTTCTTCTTTTTTATAAGGTTTATCGTGGGGAGAACTATTTAAGAACTTGGCATTAACCTGGTTTTCTTTTAGTTTCATGTTAAATACACCAATAATATCATTTAACGCCACCACTTTGGAGTCACCTATATGCAAATACAAATTGTCTTCCTCCTTTTTAAATATTACTCTATAGCTTCTTCCGAAAAACAAATATCCATTATTCTGTTAAACTCCGGGAAAAACTGTACTGCATTAATCATGTCTTGTTTTTTTAGCTGGGTGGGATCTTTTTTTTCGGAGAGCATTACAAAGCGCTGTATGATCCTTATAAGAATTTTTTGCTTTAAATCTTTCCTGAAAGAACCACGGTTTAATATTTTTTTGAGACGTTTATAATACTGCTGTTTTGCTTTCTCCTGGCAAATATCAAAAATGCTTGATTCAAGAGAAGGATAAATTGCCTTAAGTTGTTCAAATTTTACCCAGGGGGTTCTGTAAAAAAGCGGCCTTAAAATCTTTTTCCAATAGTTATATTTCTGAAAACAAAGCAGGCATAATTCCCCTTTCATTTCCTCCCTGTAATAAGGAAAACCGCAAGTATAACAGTCGACAGCGCCGCTTTTCCTTCTTCGCTTTTGACGGAGTAAGCTTCCCCTCAATAATTTATGAAGATGCTCTTTGAAGTGGGAAGGGCTATTCTGCGCTATCTTTTGAAGAACCTCCTTTTCTTCTATACTTAAAACAACTGGCATATTGGAAATGTGCGTGTTATTCTCTTCATCAGCATTAATTCCCTTATGCATTTCAAATTTCCTTCTAGAAGAAGGAAAATCCACATTCATGAATTTAATCTCTTCTATAGCTTTAAACCCCGCTACTTTGTTGAACTCTTTGATCAGCCTGGGTTTAAGCATGGTTAGATGATAAACCCAAACGTTATCGCTAACCTCCACCCAAAGTTTTTTCTCCTTTAATGATACAGGAGAGGCATGTTTCATAACCTGGGGGCCAGCTACTTGAGGCCATAAGTCCAGGTAGTTCATTTCATCTAATTTTCCTTCAAAACCACTTTTATGAAGAAAATCTATAAGAGCTGTTTTAATTTTTTCCATGATTTTAGAACCCTTCTATTTTTCCTTCTTTTACTTCCAAAGAGGTATAATCAATCGCTTCTTCTAACAGCATTGAAGGAAGCTTGCCAACATCGGTTGAGGTAAGAAATATTTGCTCTGCCTCACTGAAAAGAGAAAAACACCTTTCTTTTCTGAATTCATCAAGCTCAGAAAAAACATCATCGACCATTAAAAGAGGTTTTTCTCCTTCAGCTGAAAATAATTGTATCTGAGCTGCTTTAAGGGCCACTACAGCAGAACGCTGCTGCCCGTGAGAAGCAAACCTCTTTGCTTCCTTTCCTTCAACTAAAAAAGAAAAATCGTCCCGGTGAGGACCAATCATGGAAAATCCACGCTTCAGCTCTTCTAACAAATGTTTTTCCAGCATTTTTTCTAGTAATTCTTCGACTTCTTCTACATTATTGCTATTAATTCCTCTATCATGACAGATAGTGTTGTATTTCAGTTGTAATTCCTTGTCTTTTTTAAAAAGGGTTTTGAAATTTTTTGAGGCCATTTTATTCCAGAGTGAAAGATTTTGTGCTCTCAGAGATATTAAACGGCTACCAAAATAAATTAATTGTTTATTCCAGGGATATAATTGTTCCTTTAACGAATTATCTATATACTTTTTTTCTTTTAAAAGCCTGTTTTTCTGTATAAGGGCTTTTTTGTATCTTTGCAGACAATTCGCGTAATAATTACTGACCTGGGATAATTCCCTGTCGATAAAACGCCTTCTTTCTTCCGGTCCCCTGCGTACAAGCTCAAGATCTTCTGGCATAAAAAAAACAACAGGCCATGCAAAAGGGGTAGAATAACCTTTCTTTCCATTAATACTAACCACTTTTCTCTTTCTCTTTGTTTCATATCCCACTTCAAGTTTATATAATCTTTTTTGTATATAAACTGTCCCCTGTAAAAAATAATATGGCTTGTTCCAGCAGACCATATCGCCATCTTTTGAACCCCTAAATGAACGAGCAAAAAATAGATTATAAATAGCTTCCAGCAGGTTACTTTTTCCCTGGCCGTTTTCTCCCTTTATAACTATAGGGCCAGACGATAAAACCAACTTTTGTTCTTCATAATTGCGAAAATTTACGATTCTTAAATTTTTAACAATCAAAATAACATCTTCCTATCCGGCATATATAAACTCCAAATATATTAATAATCATCTTTTTTTTCAATTTTTATGGGAAGAACCAAATATTTGTATTCCATAGGATTTCCTTCAATTTCTTTTGTAGTTTTCAAAATACACGGCCCCAAAGAACCATTAAATTCAAGTTCCACAATTTTATCTTCTACCACCCTGAAGGCTTCCAATATATAGCGGGCATTCAGTAAAATTTCATCCAGATCTGCTCCTTCTTGCTCTTCTAATTGTAATTCTTCATCCATTCTACCAATTTCAGATCCTGCTTTTACTCCCAAAATTTTATCCTTAATTTTTAAAGAAACCATTTGATTAAAACCCTGAGCCAAAAGTACTGCTCTTTGCAGCATTTTTTCCAATAACTCTTTGTTAACTTTTATCCTGGTTTCAAAAGAAGAAGGAAATACTCCCGATAAATCAGGAAATTTGTTTTCTAAAAGTCTACTCGAAAAAATAAAATTTTTATAAACCATAACCATCTCATTTTCATTAAAAAAGCATTTAACCTGTTCTGTAGAAATATCTAAAATTTTACTAATTTCCATAAAAGTCTTTCCCGGAACGAGTAATCGAAAAGGGCCTGTATCTTTAAAATCAATAAAATGCCTTTCTACCCTGGCCAAGCGAAAGGTATCAGAGGCAAGAATTACTAATTTACTTTCGTTGTCAAATTCCATTAACACTCCTCTAAAAGTGGGTTTGCCTTCATCTTGAGAAACAGCAAAAGTAACTTTTGTGAGAAGATCTCTAAGCTTTTCTGCAGAAAAATAAAGTCTATTCCATCCTTGCCATTCTTCTTCTTTTGTAATATATGGAAATTCTTCCGCATTCATACCATACAGAAAAAAATGAGCCTTACCACTTTTAATTTCTACCCTTAAATCTTCATTATCCATCTTTATTTCCAGTTCTTTATCAGGCAACTGTTTTAAAATATCAATAAATTTTCCCGGTAAAATCACGCTGCCTTCTTCTTCTATCCTTACCTTATCCAACACTGCAGTAATTCCCATTTCCAGGTTATTGCTGCAAAAAATTAAATTTCCGTTTTTGGCTTCCAAAAAAATACCATCTAAAACCTGCATGGTAGTTTTTGAAGGAATTCCTTTTTCAACTATTAATAGACTTTCTAAAAGATCGTTCTGGTTGGAATA
>SLJK01000075.1 GCA_007135125.1 Syntrophomonadaceae bacterium
CCGCCCGATATCTCCATCAGGTAACGGGCATTATCTCTTAACTCCTTGATGACCCTGTCCATCTCTTTTAAGTCAATTTCAGCCGTAAGCACAACATTCAACCTCCTTCTGTAAGTCAAAATTCAAAAACTATGAAACAGGTTCTATACGACAAAGCACAGTCTTAAAGTCTGGATAGGCCGTAATGGGGTCGATAACATCCATGTCTACCAAGTGATTAACGTTAGCCTGGGCCCAACCGTGAGGCACACTTACTACATCCGGAATTATATCTTCAGTGATTTGTGCCCTTAGTTTCATGCTGCCGGTCTTGGTCTCTATTTTGATTAAATCATGGTCTTTAATTCCATATTTTTGTGCAGTGGTGGGATGCATATCCGCTAATGGCTCGGGGTTCTGGTTGCGCAAAGAAGGAACGTAGCGAAGTTGAGTATGGGTATATTCCTGGCAGCGGGCACCACTGATTAACATGAGCGGATATTTCTGGTGCAGTTCAGGAGTGCTGACCGGGCTCTGACCTGGTTCAAAGAATCTAGGCAAAGGATCATGGCCATATTCTTTTAGGCTTTCAGAATATAATTCAATTTTACCGCTGGGTGTTTTTAATTTCTTCTTCTCATGAATACCGTACTGCTTATCACCGTAATATGCTCCAAGAGGATCAGACTTCAGTTTCTCAGCAAATTCTCCAGGTTCAAGCATGGCCTCTACTACTTCTTCATCACTCTCCCAGGGGAAATGGTCCCCCAACCCCATTTTGCGAGCCAGCTCGCTCCAGATCTTCCAGTCCGGCCAACTTTCTCCTACGGGCTCAATCACTTTTTGGTGTATCATGGCATAAGGCTCACCAAAAACCACGCCGTAGACGTACGAAATTCCGCCTTTTTCCAGGAAGGTACAGGCCGGAAGAATTACATCTGCCAGTTCTGCCGTTTCACTCATAAAGGGGTCTATCGCCGCTAAAAAGTCCAGGTTTTCAAAGGCTTCCTGGTAGAGGTGAGCCGCAGGGAAAGAAACCACAGGATTAGCTGCTGTAACCACTGAACCTCTTATAGGATAAGGGTCGCCCTCAAGTACTGCTTTCGGAAACATGGTGGCGATACCAAACGGAGATTTTCGTCCCCACAAGGATGTGAAAACAGGATAGTCGTCCGCTCCCAGGGAAGGCTCTTCCACCTCTACTCCCAGGTTGTTCAGCGGTATTCTGGGTATGGTCACCCAACCACCCGGCACGTTAATGTTGCCGGTAACCGCCATCAAAATTGAGAGTAAGCGGGAGTTTTGAAAACCATTACGGTGTTGATCCAGGGTATTTACGCCCTGAATTATACAGGCCGGGCTGGTACGGGCAAATATGCGCGCTGCTGTTTTGATATCAGCGGTAGGCAATTTAGTAACCTCTTCTGCCCATTCCGGAGTGTATTGCTGCACATGTTTTACCAGTTCATCAAAACCTATGGTGTAATTTTCTACGTATTCCTTGTCGTAGAGATCTTCGTTGATTATTACATTCAACATAGCCAACCCCAGGGCTGCGTCAGTTCCGGGACGGATATGCAGATTAAAAGCCTTTTCCGACAGGGGAATGGAACGGGGATCTATGACAATCAATTGAAAACCGCTTTCCTGCAGCTTTTCCCTGATCAGGTCTCCTATCATTCCTTTAGCTCCATCCGGATTATGACCCCACAGCACAATGCATTTGGAATGCTGGGGGTCATCCAGAGGATACCTGCCAAAGGTTACCTGCCGGGCCAGGATACGGGCGCGATAACAGATGTTTTCTACCGACAGCAGGTTGGGAGAGCCAAAAACATTGGTGAACATGCGTGCAAAGGTGGCAATTTCTATACTTTCCACTCCAACCGAGCCACAGAAAACGGCCAGGGCGCGAGCACCATATTTTTCCTTAATAGCATTCAACTTCTCAGCACAAAAATCAAGGGCCTCGTCCCATGATACTTCCTTCCAGCTTCCGTTACGTCTGAGCATGGGTTTTTGAACCCGGTTAGGGGAATAAACATATTCCGGAAGGGCCTCCCCCCTGGCACAAATGTAACCCTTGCTTACAGGGTGTTCCGGAAGGCCTTCCACTTTTACAAGCCTACCATCTTCCAAATGCGCCTTAATACCGCAGTCCCAAACACATAACATACAGTCACTAATGATTGTCTCTTTGGACATGTTGATCCTCCTTCAAATTTGAAATTACCAGCATATGTAGCTAATTTATATAATAATTAGCTGGCATTTAAAATAATAATAATACAACTACAATCTCAACCAACCGTTTGTTTTTATTCCGACAAGCTTTTTCCTACATAATTTTCCCACAGAGGCGTCTGACTGTCAAGCATTTTTTGCCAAGAACAAGCTATTTGCCTTAAGTCAATTTTTAAGTTAGAATCGTTAGATAGATTATGAAATTTAGTTCTAATAAAAAAATAGCACTTGTAGGAGAAAAAATGGATAACCGCTACAGAATATTGCTGATTACCTTCTTTTCCATGTTTGTTTTTGGAATGGTGTTACAGTCTATCCCACCCGTACTGGCCCAGCTTATAGCTGACATGAATCTTTCTCATACCCAGGGGGGCCTGCTTATGAGCTTGTTCGCTCTCCCGGGGATCATCCTTTCGCTTCCAGGAGGGATGCTGGCCGATTACTACGGGCCCAGGAAGGTAGGTATGATCTCCCTGCTGTTGATGCTGGCAGGAACTCTAATTGTTGCTTCAGGATCCACATTTATGGTGCTGGCGCTGGGGAGATTCATCGCCGGGATTGGAGCAACAACTATAGTTATCGTTTCTGCTCAGGCCTTGTCCCGCGGCTTTATGAATAAAAAACTGGGAATTGCCATGGGAATTTTTAACGCCGGAGTGCCTGCGGGAACTATTTTTGCCCACAACTTTTTCAGTCGTGCTCTAACTATTTGGGACTGGCGAGTGCCGATCTTGTTTTCTGCCCTTGCGTGCTTAATAATAATGATTATTTTCTGGAGGTTCTCAGGTTTTCCTGAATCAAAGAACAGTGGCGAAAAGATAGAAAAGGGTGGAAATACAGATAACAGACCCACTCTTTACTTTCTGGAAAGCGTACAAAGCATCAAACAATATTGGACCATATGGCTGGTAGCAATAGCCTGGATGTTATTTATTGCTGCGAGAGTATCCGCTTTAACATTTGCACCAGACTATTTTATTTCCATAGGATATCAGGCAACCTATGCCGGCTTTTTAACAAGTCTTTTTACCATGGGTTCACTGTTTGTCTCTCCCATTACCGGTTACTTCATCGATAAAACAGGAAAAACAGAAAACTATCTGGTTGCTGCAGGAATTATCCTTGCCGTGCTTTATTCGTTTATCGCAGTTGCCATAACCGGTCATCTTTTGCTGGCTCTTTCTATTGGAATTATTGCAGCAATTGTACCAGTTTCCATATTTTCCCTGGTCCCCAGGCTGCTTCCTATTGAAAAGATGGGTATGGGGTATGGAGTTTTGCGTATCTGTGAAAACACCGGTATGCTCATGGGGCCCTTTTTAATCGGGCTTTCCTTTGACCTGAGCGGTGCCTATTTCTACGGTTTTTTACTAATGGCTTTTTTCTCGCTGGGCACTAGCGTCAACGGGTTGCTGTTAAAAATCTATCAGGGAAAAGGATAAAACTCGATTAGCAAATATCTGCCGGACTCCCTCATAAATATGCCTTATTTCCATCTAAAAGGCACCATGTCGTTGTACAAAACCCATTCTTGGGCTGGGCATTATAAATTCTTACCTTTTCATAACCTAGCATCTGATTTAGAACATACCACCACGAACTAGCGTAGCCTCCCACACCACAATAAACAATGATTTCTCCAGGTTCACTGTCATTTTCTTCGATTACCCCAGATGCCATCCCGCTCAATATTTCTGTGTCAACATAACTCCAATCCTCATTCCACATCCATGGAGTAGGTAGACTTTCGGCAGCAGGAATATGACCAGCTTTATCAGCAAAAGGTTCAATTGTTACTCCGAAATAGACATCCGCATCTCTATTATCAACAATAACAGAGTCGCTTCTCATAAGTGCCTCTTCAACGTATTCCCTCATTATAAACATCCCTGCCACTATTTCGCCCTCGTAAGTTACACCATCGACTTTAGTAGCATCAATTGTAGTAGATCTTTCTTCACCTACCCATTTAGGGAAGCCTCCAACTATAACAACCTTTGAGTCACTTTTAATGCCAGCGTTTCCAATTAAATTAAACAGATTATTTTCTTCTGGCACCATCATCGCCAGCTCACCGTCATCCCAAAATTTGCTAGAAGGAACATTTACAGCACCGGGAATATGTCCTTCTTGATATGAATCTTCATCACGAATATCAAGAACTACCAGATCATCTGCATCAAGGTTGTCTTGTAACCATACTGTAGAAACAACCGCATCAATTGTGCGCTCGTCAGGCAAAACCACAGGCGCTTCATCAACCTCCCCTTGTTATTTCTTGGCCCCAAACACCTCTTCGGCAAATTTTACAGCGCTACTTCCACTGGTGCTACCAAAATCCGCTCCACAGTATTCCAGGGCTTTATCGTTAATAATAGGTCCGCCTATCATAACTTTGGTGTCAACTCCAGCATTTTTAACTTCACCTACCGTTTGCTGCATAGATTCCAGGCACGAAGTCAGCAATACACTAAGACCAAGCAAAGGCGCTTTATGTTCTTTAACAACTTCGATAACTTTTTCCGGAGAAACATCAACCCCCAGATCAATGACATTGTAGCCGGTACCCTTCAGCAGCATAACAACAATATTTTTGCCAAGGTCATGGATATCTCCTTTAACGGTGGCAATAACAATATTGCCTCGGAACTCCTGCTTGCTGCCTGTCAGGCGTGGTTCCAATTCGACCATAGCCTCTTTCATTATGGCGCCACTGTTAATCAGCTCACTAATGAAATAGTTTCCTGACTCAAAGAGCTTTCCTACTTCTGTCATGCCCTCTTGCAGCTTTGAAATAATAGATAGTGGTTTATCTCCTGCTTCAAGACGTTCTTTAATCAGAGCCATTACTTTGTCTCTTTCCAATTCAACGATTGCTTTGGACAGATCATCGGTAGTCATCTTGAGATATAAGCCTCCTTTTATTTTTCTGAAATGGTTTGCAAACTATCAGCGCTGTACCCACCACCAGATATAAACATAAGCAAAAGTCTCTAATTGCTCCCATTCTTTTTTAATAATCTCCGGGTCACCCGTAATCTCTCCCAGCTCTTTTGCTTTTTGCTCCCAGGGCACACAAACTCCTGGCGGAAGATCTTGAAACACATTCTTCGTCGGGGTTTCCTTTGTCATTATCTCACCCTCCTCGGTCTTGATTTAATAAACACCATATTCTCTAGCAGCTTCAATTAAGGCGCGAATATTTTCTTCCTTGGCATCCCCCTGTATTACAGCCGCAGCATCAATGATAAATCCACCATCACCGGCATACTCATCTATTAACCCTTTTACATAATCTCGAACCTCATCCGGTTTGCCGAAAGACAGCATGGTGTTTGGAACATTACCGCTCAGACAAAATTTACCACCTAAAATCTTCTTGGCCTGGGCCATATCCGTCTGATCTACATGAAAAACGATGCTCTTACTGGGAAGCTCCGCAATTGACTCCAGGTATGGTGTCCAGTTGCCCTCGGCATAAAACATAGTACGTTTGCCATTTTCCCAGAGAGCCTCTATTACCTTCTTAAGGGAAGGCCAGTAGAATTCATGCCATTGCTTCGGGTTTAAGAAAGGGTAGGCCCCACGGTGCAACGGCATAAAAAGCGGAAATTCCATCTCTCCTGCAGAGGTAGCCATTCCGTAATAGATGTTGTGTGGTATTATAACATCTAAAGCTGCTCTTACTTTTTCGGGGCGTTCATAGAGATCCATCATGATCCCGGTTAAACCCCTCAGGGTATCTGCCAGGGTATCAAAAGGTGCTTTTGAAAAAGCGGTAAATGTAGGCACAGCGCCGTATTCTTTAGCCCAGGTCTCCCATGCTTTCTGGTTTCTTCCCAACTGAGTAGCAAATCCAAACGCGCCTTTAATAAGGGAAACATTGGCCCGATAAGAACCCGGTGTGGAAAATTCAGTGTGGAGTCGCGGAAGAAAATTATTAAGTATCCACTCGGTAGGATTTTCAATAAAAACATCATAATCTTCAGGTTTCATATACTCTTCTTCGTGATACTGAAACTGCGTGTCCGGATCCAGTTCTCGGCCTGGATATTTTAAATATCGTGCGCCGGTAGCATCATGCAGGCCGGCCCACCACAGGCTTGGTGCTCCCGTTATGGTGTCTAAATCAAAACCTTCGAGTAATTTATTTACTGAATCGATATTTTTCTCCTTCTCATAGTAAATTTCTTGATAAGAATATCCCGCATATTTTGCGGTAAACTCAGAAAGCTGCAAACGGATGGGTACCTTATCCGGTTTTTTTAGTTCCATCGCCGCGATATATCTTTCTTTTCTTTCCTCATATAATTTGAGCTGGTTACCGGCCATAATATTAACAACCTCCTTAATTTAAATTACTCCGAACCAACAAATGATCTTATTTTTGTGTGATTCCCCCCTTTTCAGTTTTTATAGGCTACCTCTAACAAGCTTATAACTGATCTGCCACCATTGGCGTAAGAATAGCCGGGGTGCTTACCCTCCTGCTATAAAAGGGTAAACACGAATTTCGTCACCATCTTGTATTTCTTTGCTATCATATTTCTCGGAAGGAATAATTTCATCGTTGATAATTACATTAACTTTCCCCCGTAGTACAAACTGATATGTTTTTTCCTCCCGCATTCTATGCAGCAGTTTTTGCACTGTAAATCCTTCTTCCCAGGCCATGTCCCGGTAGTTTACTCGAATCATTTTATCCTCCCTGATACACCGTATAATCATTTAAGGCAAGGTGTCTTTGTTTGCAGTAGACACCTTGCCTGAGTGGCTAGTAATTTAGTACTCCATCCAGTTCCAATGCCTTAATATCAAAAACAGCGCCTGTAGCTGGAGACTTTTCAGTGAGGAAAAAGTCGGGCAAGCGGTCATCTTCAGGTTTAAAACCGGCCGCAGCGTTAAAAATCTTTTCCCTTAAAACAGATTGCCTGCCGATATCGACGACCTGGTCGAAGTCCCATTCTCCCCCGTAAATTCCAGCCATCAACTCCGGTATGGTTTCGGGGGACGCAGCAGAGAACCATGCAAACAGGCACATCGTGCTATCCGCCGTTGCGAACATGGGTTGCAGCATGGAGGAAACAGCAGCCTGACCCAGGGGAGAAAGAGGATCTATCGGCGCCTCCAAGGTTAGGCCGGCTGTATGGTCGGCACCCATGGGGGTGGTAGCAAAGGTTACTCCTGTCCCTTTTAAATTCCTCGGATCGTATGCAGGCAGAGCCTGACCTTTTACAGCAGGAATTCTTTTCACTCCCAGGGCTTTTCCGGTAGCGTAAGTACCCTGCCCCAAAAGTTTACCCGTTTCAGTCCCTGCCCTCATCTCTTCTATGATTCCAATAGCTGCTTCACCGTCCCCCCATGGTATCTTGCCTGCTTCCATACAGACAGCTATGGTAGCACCTGTCTCAATGGTGTCGATTCCAAAATCATCGCACAACCGATCCATGCGGGCAATTATATCAAAGTCGCCGATATCACAGTTGGATCCGCAAAGAGCAATGGTCTCATATTCCAGGGCTGATGTAAGGTATTCACCATTGGCATTGTGATAGCGGTTAGAGCAGTGGATAACGCAGCCGGTCTGACATGGTTCACCGCTTTTACCGCCTCTTTCCTTCAGCTTACTCAAAAATGTTTCCGCACTGAGCGATTCCAGTTTGTCAAAGAACTCCCCGCTGAAATTGCGGACTGGCAGGATTGCCATGGGTCCTGTAACATCAGGTAGAGCGGGAGTGCCTATCTCCCGCAGCCAGCGCATCCCCTCATTGTTCACTGTTACATCAACAAATTTCTTCCTCGCTGCTTCGTATCTTTCTTTGTCGGCGTAATTAAAGGTGTTTGGGGATTCACTTTTTTCGATTACCACCGCTTTTATTTGTTTGGAACCCATGACCGCTCCCAGCCCTCCTCGGGCAGAAGCGCGGGAAGGATATCCCGTAGCCCAATCTATAAGCTGCAAGGTCGAGTTCCGGTACTGTAACTCCCCGCCTTTCCCAATGGAAACAACGCTGATCTCCTTGCCATATTTTTCCTTCAACTTGTCCACCAATGCATAATTATTGAGGCCGACATAATCCCCGGCCTGAACAAGCTTGGGGGTCCCATCCTTTCCGATCTGTAGAAGCTGCCAATCGTCAGATGCCGGTATATCTTCCAGGATAATCATTTTAATATTATGGCGGGCCAGGTATGTAGCAGCGGTCCCGCCGGAATTGGCTTCTTTGATCCCACCGGTAAGGGGGCTTTTACCTCCGACCGAAAGGCGGTGGACAGCCGGCACGGTAGTTCCTGCCAAAAGAGATGTGCAGATTATTAATTTATTGCCCGCTCCCAGTGGGTCTGTGGTTGGTTCCACTTCTTCACTCAAAACCTTGGAAATCAGGCTCCGTCCTCCCAAAAGTTTAAATTTTTCAGGTAATTCACCCTGCTTTATCGTTTTTTCTTTGAGGTTAATCCTTAGCACTTTTGACATATTAATTTACCTCTTACCTTTTTAATAATTATGGGCTTTTTCCAACATCTTCAGCACCTGGTCGGAAGAAGCACGCTTTGGCCCGAACATGGCACAGTCATCTGCCAGGACTCTCTTTATTAATCGTCCCATAGAATCCTCATTTATTTTAAAATCCTTCAAACTTGGGATGCCTATTTCACGGCAAAAGTTCCGGATCGCTTCCGCTACCATGGCTCCAAGCTCCGAAGGAGACTGTTCTTCCGAAGGAGAAAGCCCCATTGAAGCTGCAATCAGGCGGACCTTTTCCGGAACAGCATCTGCTACAAATTCTATCGCCGCAGGCAGGGCAACAGCACAACCCACCCCGTGAGGAACGTGGAACTGTGCTCCAACAGTATGAGCGATTGCATGCCCCCAGTGCGGCATAGTATCGTTAAAAGCTATTCCTGCTATCAGGGAGGAAAAAGCCATGTTTGTGCGTGCGGTAAGATTACTGCCATCTTTGATCGATTGAGGCAAATTACTTACTATAAGCGCTATGGCTTTTTCAGCTAATACATCGGACATGGGATTCATCCCTTCAGATGTTAAAGCCTCTGCCGCGTGAGAAAAAGCATCCATTCCTGTAGCTGCAGTAATCTTAGGGGGTAACCCCAAAAGAAGTTCGGGGTCAACAATAGCCAATGAAGCGGTTACAGCAGGTCCAAGTATTCCTTTTTTAGTTTGGGTCGTCGTATCTGAGATTACAGTTATTTTTGTGGCTTCGCTGCCAGTTCCTGCAGTTGTGGGAAGTAATATTAAAACCTTGCCAGGTTTTTGTTTGTTGCCAGTGCCGACATAATAACGGCCTATGGGCGGAGGGTTGTTAAGGAGGGCATTGATAGCTTTGGCAGTATCCATGGCACTGCCTCCACCTACCCCAACAATTCCATCAACTTCTTCCACACGGGCCATTTCTCCCCCCTCATCTACCAGGGTATCAGGTGGATCTTCCTTTACATTGTCATATATAGACACCTGAAGACCTGCAGCTTTTATATTATTCACTACTTTATCGGCAACCCCAGCCTCTTTAATGCCCCTGTCATATACGCATAATACCTTTTTCACACCTAACTTTTTTGCTTTCAATCCCGTACGTAGTGAAGAACCCGGGCCAAACAGAACGGGAACCGTTCGACTGAAGTTGGTAATCATGAAACTATCACATTCCTCTCAAATTATTTATGCCTTACGGATACCAAAACAGTAGACCGGTTATCACCAACAATGGAATGGCATATGTTTGAAATGCCCCATGCATAGCCTTTATATAACAACCGTTTGTTTAAATAAACATTATCACAGCACTTATTATTTGTCAATTTCGAGTATTGAGTATTTTGAAGAAGTTAAAACCATTATTTTTCTTTATAAAATAGGTATTATTTCCCACCAACGGATAGGTAACTAATCAAATGCGCAATCAGTTAAAGCTCTCACGACCAGTGTCCTGGCAATCTCGACTTTATAACTGTTCATGCTGAGCGGCTTTGCTCCAGATACAGCCAAATGCCCTGCTTCCTCCAAAACGGTGGCATCTATCAGCTTCCCCTTCAGGAAATCTTCTGCCTTCTTGGCTCTCAGCGGGCCAGGAGCTACTGCACCCAGCACTATTCGGGCCTCGGAACAGACTCCTTCCTCCATGGCTACCAGAACTGCGACACTGACGATAGCAAAATCTACTGGCTTCCTAAGGGTATATTTTAGAAAGCACCCCCTGGTTTTCTCGGCCAGATAAGGCATCTGGATTTCCTGAATTAACTCTACCTTTTTCAGGGAATTGCCCCGGGGATGAAAGAACTCTTGGACCGGGATGGTCCTTGTTCCCCATTTGCCGGTTACTTTTACTTCAGCATTCAGAGCGAGAAGGGCCACCGCAGTATCCGAGGGGCAGGAAGCAAAACATCCTTGGCCTCCAAAAACAGAATGATAGCGATTGTCACCTGCTACAGCAAGGCATGGCCCATTTCCTTTGCGCAAGCACATAATTCTTCCCCCAAGGGAATGGGGATACCTGTAATACCAACAGCGTGTATCCTGGCCAAGGTTGCCACCGATGGTGCCCATATTGCGGATCTGTGGGGTGGCAACATTGCAGGCGGCTTTGGCGAGCACCTTGTACTGCCCTTGCAGAAGCGGCGACTTGCTCAACTCAGAAAGTGTCGCCAAAGAACCTATTTTTATACCGCTGCTCTCCTCCTTAATATAGCTCAAAGCTGGGATTGTCTTAATATTGACCAAAGCCTTTGGATAATCTGGGAGAAGCTTATCTTTCAAGACACCCGTAATATCCGTTCCTCCTGCTATTACCATGGCCTCACCTTGAAATTCCCGCAGGGTATTTACTGCCTCTTCAACGGTGTATACATTAACATGCTGCAAAGATTTCATTTTCTTGACCTCACTTCAGTTTTCTGGCACTTGCCCAGGGCTTCAAGGACTATATCGGGAGTTAATGGATACCGGTTAAACCTTTTGCCAATAGCATTGGATACCGCCATTAATACAGCCGGGGGAGCTGGGGAAGTCATTATCTCACCCACGCCGACAGATTGGAAGCGATGTGTCTGCACAGGAGTTTCCAGGGTCACACTATCAAATACAGGTAATTCCAAAAATGTCCGCCACTTGAAATCGATCATGTTAGAATTGAGAATACGTCCTGTTTTTGTATCAAGGACTGATTCCTCATATATAGCCGTATCCAGGCCGGCCGATCCCAGGCATCCGTGCAACTGATTCTGCAAACTCTGGGGGTCAATAATCTTGCCTACATCAGTAGCGGTTAGAACACGTTTAACCTCAATTTTGCCGGTTTCTGTATCCACTGCCACTTCCACAAAGACCATTGCAAAATTGGGTACCGAAAAATCTGGTTCAAAACGTCCGTAACCCAGGCAGGTTCGATCAAATCCAACCCCCCGCTTCCACGAAACCTTTTTGTCTTCCTCGCCCTTAAGGAAGACAAACCCGTCTTTCGTGTCTAAATCCTCGGGGGTTGAATTAAAATATGGTGCTGATAAAGCAAGCAGCTTTTGCCGTGCATCTTCTGCAGCACGTATTATAGCAGCTCCGATAGCATAAGTACCCCTGGAACCGACAGGTCCGAATTCATAGGGATTCACCTCGGAGTCCGGGGGTGCCAGAGAAACTCGCTCCAAGGGTACTTTTAGTGTTTCCGCCACCATCTTGCAGACACTGCTTCTCTGACCCGTACCGTGCTCGGAGAGGCAGGAATAGATCAACACAGTACCATCCGGATCCAGGCGTACATAGGCTTCAGAAACATCCTCCCCTACATCGGCATTACCGTGCACGCCCACACCGACACCTGTTCTAATGTTACCGTCGATACTCGTAGGCTGAAGCCAACCCTTCCATTTTTCCTTCCAACCGAAAGCTTTAGCCCCTTCTTGCATGGCCTTTTCATAGTTGATACCTCTGCTTACCCACCAGTTGCCGTCACGCCAGTAATAACCATCGCCAGGTTTAACATAGTTCTGCTTAAAAAAATCGAAGGGATCTATATCCGCTTTCTCCAGAGCCATGGTCAGAACTGGAATAAAAGCTGCCTCCAATTCCTGCCCTCCATAACCTCTTACCATTTTGGAGGCATTGCGATTTGTACATACCAACTTGGGCTTGATATTCCAGTTAGGGCTTCTGACCATTAACTGCACTTCTCCGCAACCAACTGCAACCATGCCCTGGGCAGCATCAGAGCAATAACCGGCGTTAATTAACCAGTCACCTGCTACAGCCATAATCGTTCCATCTTTTTTAATCCCTACTTTGCCCGAAAAACGTGATCCCAACCGCAGCGTATAAGCAGCAAAATGCTCTTCCTTGGAATAGCTTATTCTAACAGGCCTGCGAGCTACTTTTGCAAGGGCTGCTGCATAAAATGCCAACTGCCAGGGGGCAACTTTCGTACCAAAACTTCCACCGCAGTGTGATGCAATAGAACGGACGTTGATCCTTCCCATAGCATAGTGCAGAATGACCTTAAGAAAATAAGGGCTCTGTGTGGAGGACCAGACGGTAAGATCCTCGGGACCTTCCCAATTTGCTATTACTCCAGGCGGTTCAATCGGAAGTGGGTTGGGAATGTTATCATACGCACAGGTCCCTTCAACAACATAATCAGATTCGGCAAATCCTTCTTCCACATCCCCTATAACAACTTCCTGAAGAGAATCAGGGCCCATCCATGGGCAGGCAAGAGGAAAGACGTTACCAGGAAACTCGCTATATAATTGGGGGGCCTGTTCCTTCATGGCCTCTTCTGTATCATATACAGCCGGCAGGGCTTTATAATGAACATCGATCAGTTCCAGTGCTTCTTCAGCAATTTCTTCGCTCTCAGCGGCAATAAGAGCAACAGCGTCGCCCACAAAACGCACTTTCCTGTCGAGAACACCTACATGGGGAGGAAGACCCCCTTTCCAATTTGGAACATTTTCATAGGTGAGGACCGCTTTCACTCCCTCTAATACCTCTGCCCGACTGACATCTATCGTCTCAATCAAAGCATGGGGGTATGGACTCCTCAATACCCTGCCGTGAAGCATTCCGGAAAGTTTAATATCGTCGATAAAATTTGCTTTACCGCGAACAATATCCCCGGCATCTTTTCTCGGGGTTTCCTTTCCTATAAACTTTAATGCTTCCTGTAGCTCATCCTGCACGCTACTCACCTGCCTTTTTCAAAACCCTGCTAACCGCATCCAAAACATGGTAATGACTGATGCACCTGCAGTAATGGCCTGAAAGTGCCTCTTTAACATCCTCTTCAACAGGTGCAGCATTAACATCCAAAAGGGCTTTTACGCTTAAAATCATACCCGGTGTACAAAACCCGCATTGAAAAGCCCCGCTTTGCACAAAAGCCTGCTGCAGGGGATCAAGTTCCCCGGTTTGCGGGTCTTCCAAACCTTCTATCGTTATAATCTTTTTTTGATCACACTCCACAGTCAAGGTCAGGCAGGAAAGGACGGGTTTCCCCTCAATCAAAACCGTGCAGGATCCGCATTCTCCTTTATTACAGCCCACTTTCGTCCCGGTAAGTTCCAAACTCTCCCTCAGCGTATAAGCAAGAGTATGGGAAGTCCTAACCATCCACGGCCTTTCTCCAACCTCAAGGTTATACTGCTCTCCATTAACAAATAGCGTAATAAAACGCTCCGGCATCTTCTTCATTCTCCTTAATGTTACCCTCATAATTTAGCGCATCAGACCAGGTAAATAGGTGGCCACTTCAGGAAATAAAATAACGATAAAAGTAGCTACAATTAAAGCAATCCAAAATGGAATAACTCCTCGAAATACCGTTTCCACTTTAATTTTTGTTATCCCGGCTGCTACAAGACATACTACTCCAACCGGCGGAGTGAGAAAACCAATAAGTATCATTAATATTGATACGATTCCGTACCATATACCATCATACCCGGCAGCGATAACAAGTGGATAGAATAAGCTGGTAAAAATAATGAGAGTGGCAAGTTCATCCATAAAAAACCCTGCCACAAAGTAACAGGCAAAAATAGCCATAATTAGTAAGAGAGGTGGATAGTCAAGCATAAACTCTCTCATAAACATGGGTATGCGGCTGATAGATAAAAAATGCCCGAATAATATTCCACCGATTATAATAACCATGAGCATCGCTACGATTTCACAGGTTTCCTTGATAGAGGTAGAAAATGCGCTTTTACTTAACCTCCTGTAAAGGAGACAAAACACCAGCGCCAAAAAAGCTCCCATAGCCCCGCCCTCAGTGGGTGTAAAAACACCCAGATAAATACCTCCCATTGTTGCCACAAAAATCAAAGGGACAGGCCAAACATATTTCAGCGATTCTAACCGCTCCTTTACTGGAGAAAGAGGTGAACTGGGAGCTAAATTGGGGTTTATTAATACCTGCAACCACACTGTAAAAGCAAGCAGGATAGCTGTTAAAAGCCCTGGCAGTATACCGGCAATTAAAAGTTGTCCTATAGATTCCTCTGTTAAAACCCCATACACTATAAGAATAGAGCTTGGAGGGATTAAAATTCCCAAAGTGCTTCCGGCAGTTACGGATCCCACTGCCAGGCTGTCCTTGTAGTTATGGTCCCTCATCTCAGGGACAGCTACCGCCGATATAGTAGCGGTGGTGGCTATTACAGAACCGGAAACGGCCGCAAAAGCGGCACATGAAATAACACTTGCTATAGCCAAACCTCCTCGAATATGCCCTAACCAGGCATTAAAAGCTCGAAACAGGTCCCGCCCCAGCCCTGCATTTCCCAGGATCAACCCCATTAACACGAACATGGGGATAACGCTGAGGGTATAGCTGTATACGCTGGCAAACATGTCTGTCCCTAACTTACTTAAAGCAGCTTCGGGACTCCTTATAATGCCATAGCCGGCAACCCCAACTATCATTAATGCAAAAGCCACCGGAAGACGCAAAAAAATTAAAATTAGAAGAATTATTATGCCGACCAGGCCAATTTGTTCAGGACTCATCAAGCAACTCTCCTTTGGCTATCTTCAGGATAGTTTGTATTAGGTCCCAGAGCAAAGTCAAGCCAAAAAAGAAAACACCGATGGCGGCAATTATTATCCAGGGATGCACCGGCAGCCTTAAAACACTGGTAAACTCACCGGCAGCAGACATGCGCTCGGCATATTTCAACATCTGCCAGAACACAAGAGAAAACAGGACAAGAGTGAGTAAATAATTGAAAACCTGCACAATTTTTTGCACCGACATTGGAAAACGGGAGAAAAAGAAAGTGATCTGTATATAAACCTTTTTCAACTGACCATAACCTAAAGATGTAAATACAACAATTGCCAAAGAAATGCGGGTCAGCTCGAAGGTGCCGGGAATAGGATTTTGAAAAAAGAAGCGAGTTAACACATTTCCAACAACTAAAAACATCATAAATAAAAGGACAAGCATGCTTATCTTTATTAAATATCCATTACTTATATCCACAATTTTTTTAAAAAGCGGCATCTTTGCTCACCCCGCACCTTTATAATTCATTGCCTCCCTCCCGGGCTTGCACAGGTCGCGGGAGGGAGGCAATGAAATTTTTTTGTTCTGCAAGAACTACTCGTGTTTCTCAGCAATTTCCTGCATTAATTCGTATACTTCCCTGGCCGGCAACCCATCTGCTTCTTTTTCATCCAGCCACTCCTCAATTAACGGTTCTAATTGGTCTCTAAACGCCTGCGCTTCTTCTGGAGAAAGCTCTTTTATAGTTATTCCTGCTTCTTCTGCCAGTTCTTTCCCTTCTGCTGCTTCTCTTTCATATTGCTCGCCAATCGTTCTGGGGAACTCATCCAGCAGTTCTCTGATGATCTCTTGGTCCCCGGGAGATATTTGAGCCCATGCATCTTTATTTGCTACCATATGCAGCGGCGTCGCATACATATCAAGTTCAAGAACATAATCTACTACTTCATCAAGGCTGAAGGAGTAAAGTGTAGAATACGGCAGCAATGTTCCATCCACAATCCCACGGTCAATAGCATCATAAACTTCCGGGACAGGCATTGTTACCGGAGTAGCCCCCAGTTCTGCCAGGACGTCATTATATACCGGTCCGGGAGAACGTATCTCCAGGCCCTGCAGATCTTCCATGGTTTCTACGGGTTCTGTCATTAAAAAATGGCCCAGATCCGTGGTTCCCCACCATAAAACTTCTACATCTGCATATTCCGTCTCACGCAATGCAGGATGTGTCTCCATTAATTCCCAGGCTGTTAGATTGGACTGCAAGGGAGAAGAAAACATAAATGGGTACTCCAGGAATTCTGTAAGAGGAAATCTGCCAGGGGTGTACGCTGGCAAAACAAATCCAATGTCAATAACGCCTTCCAGCGTAGCGCTAAAATTATCACCGGCTGCCACCAATTCATTTGCCGGGTAGTTGTAAATTTCCACTCTGCCATCGGTTCTTGCGCTTACCTCTTCCGCCCAGGGCTCAAGCACGTTCACATGCAAAGGATGCATGGGCGCCATGAAGTGACATAAAACCAGCTCCACTGTTTCTGCAGGCTCCTCTGCCGGGTCCTCTGTTGGCTCTTCCGCAGGGTCTTCAACCGGTTCATCTACTGCTGGTTCTTCCGGCGCACATCCACCGGCAAAAGTCATTGCCAAAAACACCAAAATAGCCACACAAATCACTAAATACCGATTTGGTACCCGTAAAAATCTCGACATTTTTTTGCCCCCTTCATAATTAGCATGATCAAAATATTCTTGTTCCACAAAAACCACTATATTAACCTTTACAACAACATCACCCTTTTTATATAAAACCTCCTTTCTTTATATAGCTACATACACATCATAAAATCTAACCGGCCTGATCGCCGGATTGCACTTTTTGCCGTTCTTCATCCCTTACTATCCTTCGCAATATTTTACCTACCGGTGACTTGGGCAATTCGTTACAAAACTCTATTTCTCCAGGAATTTCATAGCTGGCCAGCCCCTCACTGCACCATTTAATTAATTCTTC
>SLJK01000113.1 GCA_007135125.1 Syntrophomonadaceae bacterium
TCGTTTTCTAAGGATCAACTTGCCTTTTGCGCTGCCCAGGTAGGCGCAGGGCTCGGCTACGGCTGAAACCCCTACCTGCCTGCGGACAAAAGAAGAGCCCTCAAAGAGCTCCTCAACTTCCCGGATCCGCTCCGCAGTCATCAAGCGCAGGGGAACTTCCAGTTTATGAGCGGCCAGCAGCAGCCCCTGCTCGTTTTTCTTGAGCTCCGCAGTAGCCAGCAGCAGCAAACTTTCGCCAGAGCGCCCCGCCTCTTCCAGGGCCTTCTCCAGTGCGTCAAGGATACTTCGGGCAGGAACACCCCTGCGGCATCCTACCCCGGCAACTATATTGCGGGGTCTCAGTGTAATAAAGGGCAGCTCCTGCGGCAAACCGGGAATAGCTCTGCGGTTGGTGATGAACACTACCCCCGCGGGCTTTTCATCTTGCGGATGCTGACAGGTGCCAGCTTCTGCAGTCCTATCCATGGAAGTTGAACGGTAGGGAGCTCCGACTCCGGAAGTACCTGTCCGGGGCTGAATATTTCCTGCTGTCGGGATAACCCCTGGAGCAAAAAGTTCTTCCCCGCTGCTCACGGGAATAATGTTTCCCAGTGCCCCCGGTAATTCCAGGCCGAGGTTCTCGTCACGGTAAACCAGCAAAGGTTTCCCCCTGATCTGGGCGGTGCTGATTTTTTTCAAATCCTCCTGGTTTTCCAGAACCCACCCCCAACGCCTGGCCAGCAGGTCAAAAGCCATCACCCCGTGCCGGTCGGTGGATGTGGTAATTATCGGCTGCGCTCCCAGCGCTTCTGCCAGACTCTGAGCAAGGTCGTTGGCACCTCCCAGGTGGCCTGAAAGAAGGCTGATAGCAAAACGCCCGCTATCATCAATCACCACTACAGCGGGGTCTTTAGTTTTACCCTCAAGGTACGGTGCGGTAACCCGTACCGCAATACCGACCGCCATCACCAGTACCAGTGCCTCGAAGCGGTGGAAAATGTTTCCCACAAAATCCTGCAGGCCGCCTTCGAAGTGTTCACAGCTACTGGCATGTTCTTTTTCAACCAGCCTGGCGGGGACAAAAATTGGTGCCCGGGGATATAAACCCTGTATCTGCCGTGCCAACGCGGCGCCTTCTCTCGAAACCGCAATCACCGCCACTTTCATGGGCGACCCTCCCGGTAACCATGAGAAAAAGATTTATCGTAGAGCTTGGAAAGCTCGTATTCGCTACCCAGGAAATCCCCCACCAGGATCAGGGCTGTCTTTTCAACCTGTTCACGGCGCACACGCTCAGCTATATCGGCCAGGGTCCCTGTAACAACCTTTTGATCGGGCCAGGAGGCCCTCTGGATTACCGCTACGGGAGTATTTTTTGTGTAACCGTGAAGCAGCTCCCCTACCACTTTTTCCATCATATGGACGCTTAAAAAAATGGCCATGGAGCAGCTGTGCCGGGAGAGCTCCCTCAAACGTTCTTTTTCCGGCACCTCCGTTCTCCCCTCCACCCTGGTCAGAATAACCGTCTGCGAAACCCCTGGAAGAGTATATTCTCGGTGCAGTACGGCAGCTGCTGAGGAAAAAGAACTAACCCCGGGCACAATTTCACACTCCAATCCACGCGCCTCCAGGATGTCCAACTGCTCCCTGACCGCACCGTAGATGCTCGGGTCGCCGGTATGGACCCTGGCCACCACCTCACCCTTTATTGCGGCAGGGATAATTTCCTCCACCACTTCCTCTAATGTCATGCCGGAGCTGTCCAGCACACGGCAGCCTTTTTGTACTCCCTCCAGCAGGCGGGGATTCACCAGCGAGCCGGCATAGATTACCAGGTCTGCACTTTTGATAATCTCGGCCCCTTTAACGGTGATCAGTTCCGGATCCCCGGGACCTGCTCCGATAAAAAAGACTTTTGGGTTCATAGTCTCTCCTTCCTGGCCAGGATGAGCGAAAAATAGGAGACTTCCCTTGCTGTTCCCCCGTTATGGTCTTGAAGGGGTAACGAAAAATCTCTTATCTCCTCATCCTCGTAGCCGCATTTATCAACGAGAACGCTGTCTTTCAGGAACCCAGACTCCGTTAAAACATCCCGGATGGTCTCCAGGTAAGGGGCCACTTTCATAAGCACCAGGCTATCAAACTGTTGAAGTTCTTGTGGTAATGTATTTGTTCCAGGTCCCCAGGGAATAATGGCGATCTTCCCTTCCCCTTCTCCCAGGGGAAAACCGGCCGCCCCTGCCGCGGCGCAAAACGAAGGGATACCAGGCACAACCTCAGCCTTGTAGCCCTCTTGCTTTAATTGTCTGGAGATATAGATATAAGTGCTGTAGAGCATGGGATCACCGATAGTGAGAAAAACAACCCGCCTGCCCTGATCCAGCTGCTCTCTAACCTGGGAGCAGGACTGCTCCCAGCTCTTTTTCAGAGTCTCTTGCTCCCTGGTCATGGGAAAGAACAGGGTAAGCAGGGCACAGTCTTGCGGCAGATGCTCCCTTGCTATGGCATAAGCAGTGCTTTCTTTATGGCGGTGGGATTGGGGTATACATAATACTTCTGCTGTTTTTAAAACGTTAACCGCCTTCAAAGTTAACAGCTCCGGGTCTCCCGGGCCCACACCCACCCCGTATAAAATTCCTTCAGGCAAAGGACTCCACCTCTTTTCCGGCCGAAATAATAAAAACAGGATTAAGCGGTTTCAGCATGGTTCCCTGCCCCCCGGGTCCGGGCTCTCCCCTGGCGCAGGAGAGAGCAAGCAGGTCCACAGAGGTAAAACCCAGCTCCTGCAGCATCTTCAAACTGCTGTCAAGAGTCTCCAACAAAAGACAATTGAGGACCAGGACCCCGTCCTCCACCATGAGCGCACTGCATCTCTCCAGGATCTCGGGCAACCTGCCGCTGCTGCCTCCGATGACGATACGGTCAGCCGAAGATAGTGTTTCCAGGGCTTCCGGCGCGGCACCGTGAATAGTATGTAGATTGGAAAGGCCAAAAGCTCGGGAATTGCGCCCGATAAGCTCTACCCCTTTCGCTTTTTTTTCCACAGCGGTCACCCGCCCTTCCTTCAACAGCAGGGCTGCCTCCACTGAAATAGATCCTGTTCCCGCCCCAATATCCACCAGGTGGTGATGGGGCTTCAGACGCAGTCTGGAAAGAGTCAGCACGCGCACCTCTTCCTTGGTCATGGGCACCTCGTCCCTCAGAAAAAGGCGATCCGGAATGCCCGGCGTTATATAATCCCACCTCTTTTTCACCGGTCTTCACCACTTTCGGAGATGATAGCCATTAAATTGGGATTTGAAACTTCCTTTTCCCGGAAATCCTCCAAGCCACCGGTTAAGATTTTTTCTTCCGGGTAGGAAAGCCTTTCCCCAACAAAAACCTTCCTGTTCCTGAGCCCTTCCTCTACCAGTCTGTCGCAGACCGAAGCCGGGGTCCACCTGCTGTCGGTAAATATTATCACCTTACTGCTGCCCCTTACCAGCGAGGCAAGCTCCTGTTCTTCCCTGCCGTGCAGGCTCAGGATAAGAGCATCATGCCAGGAAAGCTGCAGGCAAGCACAGAAATACTGTAGGGCACTTATCCCCGGGACCACCTCTAAGGCCTCTTCCGGGAAATGGCGCCGCAGCACCCCCAGCATGCTGAACAAACCCGGATCCCCGGAAACCAGGACGCCCATTTTCTTTCGGCCGTAATGTTTTTTTAAATATTCCAGTATATTGTCCAGAGAACCCTTCAAAGCCACTTTTTCCGGGGAGAGTTCCCGGAAGAGGGCCAGGTTTCTCTCCCCACCCAGCAGGACATGGCATTTTGCTGCCAGCTCCATGGTTTTGGGCAGGACATACTCCGAGGCTCCGGGACCTACTCCCAACACTAAGATCTTTTCCAAGTATATTCCTCCACCAGCTTCCTGGCCCGGTCGTCCATCCCCAGGATACCCTTTTTTAGGCTGAAAAGAACGGTGCCTATTTCCAGCTCTTCCGCTGCATAATCCCGGGCCCGAAGGCTCACTTTTTCCGAAAAAATATCGTACAGGTTTGAAGGCGCTAAAACCTCCAGCACGGTCAGCATCTCTTCCACGGAACTACAGCGCTGCAATTTATGAATGGTCTGCTGATCAGCCCCCAGCAGCGCGGCCTGGGCGGCAAAGATTTCAAAACGGGCATCGGCTACGCGGCTGTGGGTATGGAAAATACCTGCCGCCACCTTGAAAAGCTTGCCAATATGACCTACCAGCAGCAACCTTTTTACCCCGCGGTGACGGCATTCATCCAGTATAAAACCCACAAAATTACTCATTTTAAGCACTCTATCCGAGGGAAGAAAAAGCTGATGCAAGGCCACACTTTTCCCCAGATTTCCGGGCACCAGAACCAGAAAATCAGCGCAGCCAGGCAGCAGTTGCTGCAGCTCCAGGGAAAGAATCTCCTTAAAAACATCCTCGGACATGGGCTCTACAATCCCCGTAGTTCCCAGGATGGAAAGACCGCCTTCCACACCCAATCTGGCATTAAAGGTCCTCTCCGCCGCCTTTTCTCCGCCGGGGATACTGATGGTAACTATGACGCCGGTATTAGGAGGAAGGACACAGCCCACTTCATTGGTGATCATGGACATGGGAACGGGATTGATAGCAGGTCTCCCCACCTCTACCTGCAGGCCGGGCCTGGTAACCGTACCTACACCCTCGCCTGCCCTTACCACAACCCCGACCTCATTCTGCATCTTCTCCACGGAGGCAAATACCTGCAGCCCGTTGGTTACGTCGGGGTCATCCCCGGAGAATTTAGTCACGGAACAGGAAACACGTTCCCCCTCACGCCGGATGTTTTCAAGGGATAGTTCCAGGGTAATACCAGCCGGGGTTGAGATTGAAATTTGCTCCCGCTGCTCCCCGCTGAAGAGCATGTAAGCAGCCGCTTTTGCTGCCGCGGCAGCACAGGAACCGGTAGTATATCCCCTGCGCAGCTTTCTGCCCTTGCTGATGGTAGTATCCCAGGACATCACCGTTGCCCTGCCTTCTCCTGGAGCATATAAAGTATGGCATTCAGAATGGCCACCGCCACGGTGCTTCCGCCCTTTCGCCCCCTGGTGCTTATAAAGGGAATATTTCGCTCCAGCAGTTCTTCCTTGGATTCCGCCGCACCCACAAAGCCCACGGGAACGCCAATGATCAGGGAGGGGTTTAGCCTGTCTTCATCTGCCAGGTTTAGAATCTCCAGCAGCGCAGTCGGGGCATTGCCGATGATATAAATTTCCCCGCTGCCACTTTCCCTGGCCGCGTAACGAATATTGGCCATGGAGCGGGTAATCCCGGCGGCTGCCGCCATCTCCCTGACGCTCTCACTGCCCACAAAACACTCGATACTACCCCCCAGCGAGGCCAGCACGGCTTTATTGACCCCGGCAACGATCATCTGCGTATCGGTCACAATCCTGCATTTGCCGCTCAGCAGGGCCTCCTGCGCCGCCTCCAGGGCACCGGGGGAAAATATCGTCAGATCGGCATAGTCAAAATCGGCAGTAGAGTGAATGATACGCCTGATAACTGTCCCTTCGCCGGGAGGGAAAACCCGTTTGCCCAGGAACTCCTCGATAATCTGCATGCTTTTTTCCTCTATGGCAGCAGGATTCGTCAGGAAGTCTTTTATCACTTTTTTCCCCGTCTCCTTTGCTTGTATCTTCTGCACTGCTCCAGGAAGTGGTCTGCCAGAGCAGGATTGCTGTAGAAGTGCAGGTGTGGATAGGAAGCCAGCAGTGAACCTTTTGTTATTCCGCAACTCCAGCTCTGGGGCTTTTCTCTTCCCCCATTTTTGCGAACCAGCAGGCTGTAAGAATTCTGTGCACACTCTTCCAATACCGAATAGTGGAATTCATGCGCCCGGTAGCTGCTGCCCTTTCTGCCCAGTATATTATCCTCCTGCAGCTCAACCTCCACGTAACCAAACCGCTGTAGTTTATCCGCCATACGTATCCTGCCCTGAAAGGCTCCCACCATGTGGCGCAGGCGCTCTTCTCCGTCCGTGATCCCCTGGGAAAGATACATCAATCCCCCGCATTCTCCGTAGACAGGCATTCCTTCATCCACAGCGCTCCGCAGCTCCCCCCGCAGAGACCGGTTAGCTTCCAACTGGGGGGCGAACACCTCCGGGAACCCCCCTCCCAGGAGCATACCGTCCAGGGATGCTGGTAGAGAACTGTCTTCCAACGGGCTGTAGTATATAAGCTGCGCACCCAGGTATTCCAGCAACTCCAGGCTGTCCTGGTAATAAAAATTAAAAGCGCTGTCCCTGGCCACCGCCAGGTTAACCTCTTCCCGGGGAAGAGGCAGGGTCAGGGCCGGACGATTGAACCCCTGGGTATAGTCTTGGGCCAGGGCTGTCAAAGCCTCCAGGTCCACAGTTCGGCGGAGGGTATCACCCAGGCGTTCCAGCAGCTCTCTCAAACCCCGTATTTCCGAGCTGGGAACCAACCCCAGGTGTCTGCTGGGAAGCTGGATAAAATCTTCCCGGGGCAGATATCCCAGGACTTTAACCCCTGTATCCCTCTCCACCGCTTCCTGGAGCAGGCGGTAATGTTTTTCAGTCTTTATATTATTAAAGATGACACCCTTAAGGAGGATCCGCGGGTCATACTGTTGGTATCCCAGCACCAGTGCAGCTGCACTGGCCGCCATTCCGCTGCCATCGACAACCAGCACTACCGGAAGGTTTAAAATGCGGGCCAGATGGGCGGTGCTCCCCTGCCCACCTCCGGCTCCTTTCCCGTCATAAAGGCCCATCACACCCTCCACCACGCTGAAGTCAGCACCTGTAGCGTTTTTGAGAAACAGGTAGCGCAGGGTATCCTCACTCAGCATCCAGCTGTCCAGGTTACGGCAGTATCGGCCGGTAATAAAGCTGTGGAAGGCAGGGTCAATATAGTCCGGGCCCACTTTGAAGGACTGCACCTTCATATTGCGGGAAAGAACCTGCAGTATGCCCATGGTTAAAGTTGTTTTGCCCACGCCACTGTGGGTTCCGGCCAAAATAAGTGCGGGTGTCTCCAATACAGTTTTCCTCTTTTCTGTTACAAGTTGCAGTTCAGCCCCATGAGGCGGTAAAGCTTTTCCATATCCAGGCTTTCCTCCAGGATAGCGGCCAGGCGATCATAGCTCTCCTCACGGCGCTGCTTGGTATCAAGTATAGCCCCCTCCTCCAGGGGAGGCAGCCCCTTTTTGGCCCGCAAAGTATTCAGCCAGCGGCGGCGGAAAAGGTCGTTATGAAATAAATTATGAAGGTAACTTCCCAACAGGCGCATATCTTCCGAGGCCAGCCCGATTACTTCTTCTTCTTCTCGATACTCTGGTATAACCCTAAGACAAGGCATATCCCGAAGTACGGTACTGCAGCCGTGGCGGATTTCGTAACCTTCAAGCTCCAGGCCGCCCAGCTCACCCCAGGCACGGTGAGAAGATATCCTGGCCTTGACCTGGCGGGTTAATTTCTGGGAACGGAAAGTTGTAGTCATGGGCAATAAATCAAGGCCTTTAATCTCCGCTAATTCGCTGCTTTCAGTACTATCAGGATCGAGCAGGTTCTCTCCCATCATCTGGAAACCTCCGCAAATCCCGACCACGCATACCCCCTCCTGGTAAGCCTCCCGGATCTGACGAGCACAGCCTGAAGTATTCAAAAAGAGGAGATCGTTAGTAGTATTCTTGGTGCCGGGTATAATAACAGCATCTAGTGAGCCCAGCTTCTGGTGAGGCTCAACATAACGCAGTATAACATCCTCTTCCGCCTCCAGGGGGTTAAAATCGGTATAATTAGAAATATGCGGCAGCTTAACCACAGCGATATTAAGCTCTTCACCACTTTCGCTGCCCGCTTTCTTATCCTGCAGAGAGACCGAATCCTCTTCTTCTATGCCCAGGTCTTTTACAAAGGGGACAACGCCCAGCACCGGCAGACCCGTGCGCTCCTCCAGGTATTGCAAACCGGGCTGCAGCAGGCTTACATCCCCCCTGAATTTGTTGATAATAAAACCTCCCACCATCTTTCTTTCTGCGGGGGTCAACAGCTCCAGGGTACCCAGAAGAGAGGCAAAAACCCCCCCGCGGTCTATATCGGCTACAAGGATAACGGGAGCCTCGGCCATGAAAGCAATGCGCATGTTGGCAATATCCCGCTCTTTTAAATTAATCTCCGCCGGGCTTCCCGCACCCTCGATCACCACCACCTGGTTTTCGCCGCGAATCTTATCCAGGGCCTTTGCCACCACTTCCAGGGCCGTAGGCAGATAATTGTTGCGGTACTCCCGGGCACTCAAATCTCCATAGGGCTTGCCCATCACAATAACCTGGGCTACCATGTCTTCCTTGGGCTTGAGCAAAATAGGGTTCATCTCTACGGTAGCGGCCAGGCCTGCAGCTTCGGCCTGCACACCCTGGGCCCGTCCAATTTCCAGGCCGTCTGAAGTTACATAGGAATTCAGAGCCATGTTTTGAGACTTAAAAGGAGCAACCCGAAATCCCCTGCGGTAAAAGTGGCGGCACAGACCTGTCGCCAGTAAACTTTTCCCCACATGGGAAGAGGTCCCCTGCAGCATTATGCATTTCCCGTTCGCATTCAAGTAAGTTCGCCTCCTGCGAATTAATCTGCCTCGTCTCCCGGGACAGGTGCCTTCAAACAAGTACTAGTACTAGTTATGGAAATTAATATACCACAATAAACATCTTTAGAACAACCCTGTAGTACATTAGCTTGATTTAAAAATACAGAGCCACTCCTCTGTCGCATCAGGACCCTTTTCCCCGCACCCGGCGGTGAAAAACCAGGGCAATAAGCCCGAATCCCGATAAGACAAGGGCTATCGTAGGTCCTCGGGGCAGTGCTGCCTGATGCTGATCTTCTTCCACAACATATTGGGCGCGGTGCCCCAGTCCATCATCGGCTACGATTACAGCGGCTTCAACGGGAGAATACTCAAATACCCCCTCGGTATCAACCTGCCCTCTCGATATTTCTTCATCCTGCTCGTTATAGACGACAACTTCCGCGCGACGGGCAACTGTTCCATCATCATAAACTACCTGAACCTTCCCCTCTTCCAGCGTCTCAATTAACATCAGGTGAGCAAGAACCGGGGTGGCAGGCAGGATGAACATTGCCACAACCAGCATCATGGTCGCCGTTTTAAAATGCTTTAACATAATATAAGCACCTCAATTATCTGTAATTCGCAAATCCCTGGTTAAGTTGAAAATCCTGGCTGCTTTTAACTTCTCCTGTTGTACACAAAATTTACCGGGCCCGGTTGGCACTTGCTTTGGCCTCCTGCACACCCAGGATCTCCGGCTTCGCTTTGGCGATTAATTTAAGCGCTGCCCCCGTAACCAGTGCTTCAATCGCTACCAGGGGTAAATGCCCCACCACCAAAATATTGATCACCGAAAAAGTCCCTTCTGTAAAAGCCGGATCCGTCGATACCAGGAGCACGATGAGGATTAAAACCGTAGCTGTGACAGAAAAGCCGCCCACCAGGGCACCTCGCAGAATAATCTGGCGCCCGGCCATGCCGTGATAGATGCTGTGCGAAAGCAGGGCCGGTATACTCAGCATAAGTGTATTGGCACCCAAAGTTGTAAGGCCGCCGTGCTGGAAAAGCACCGCCTGGAGCAGGAGTCCCACAAAAAGAGCAAGCGGGGCACGCCGCCCCAGAATCACCCCCAGTAGCCCGGCAAAAAGAGGGTGGATCGTAGAGGGACCCACCGGAATACTGATCAGGGAAACGGCAAAAAAGAAACCGGCCAGCAGGCTGGTCCTGGGAATCTCTTCTTCTTTAATGCCTTTTACAGAATAGGCCAGTACAGCAGCGGTTACCCCGGACGTAACCGCTGCAACTTGTGTACTGAGTACCCCATCGGCAATATGCATTATCGCCCACACCTCCAGCAAGAAACGTTTACTAAACTAATCGTGGTCGTGGCCCTCATATACTTTTTCGTGCTCGGGAAACACCTCTTTACCCTCAGCATCATAGATCTTTAAATCAAATTCTTCCGGCATATGTTCAGCAAATAAAAGGTATTCTCCTGCTTCAGCAATCTCGAAAGTGAAAGTGGTCTCCCCGGCATTGAGCTGCAGATCATACCCATAATCAATCAGAGCTTCAAAATGCTCACCGGCCTCGACTGGTTCCATCTCTGCTTCCCAGATATGGTGCGCATAAACTTCGCTTCTCTCCAGATCCCCTTCCTCCAGCATAAACAAAACGCACATGGAAGGATCATCGCTCTCCTTAAATTCCAGGGTATAAGTGTCGGCTGCAAACGATACCTGGCCGCTCCATTCAAATGGGAGCTGGTCATGTTCCAGATCACAATCATGTTCATCTGCACTTTCTTCCTCAAATTCGGTCCCGGTCCCTTCCACTTCATCATTTGTAGCTACCTGTTCTTCATCAAACTCCTGTGCCTGATCTGCAACCCCTCCGGCACACCCTGTGACAACCAGCAGTCCTATTACTAAAACAGTCAACATCATCAAATTCCTATACATCATAAAAAGTTCCTCCCCGTTTCAATAATTTAGTTAATTTACTCCCTGTTTGCAACTGACCGGCGGACCGCTGCCAGAAAATCGTGCTGCCCGGGAAGCAGCTGCGCAGCTTCTTCGATGGTCCGGGGTTTATAAGCGCTGTGCTTAAAAAGCTCTGCCAGCAGGGGTAGTGGTAAACAGGCATTTTCCATCAGCTTTTCATCCCGCATAAGATCTACCGTGCCGCATTCTAAAACGCGCCCCTCTTTCATGACCACAACTTCATCGGCCCAGGAATAAGCCAGGTCGACATCATGCGTACTATAAATCAGGGTTGTCCCCTGTTCTTTCAGTTCGTCGAGGATCTCCCTGAACTGCCTGGAAACAACAGGATCCAGGCCGGAAAAAGGTTCGTCACAGGCCATGACTTCCGGCTCCATGGCCAGGAGCCCTGCTATGGCCGCTCTTTTTTTCTGACCCAAGCTGAGGCAGTAAGGCGGCCGCCCGGCCAGCTCTGCAATGCCCACCCTGTGCAGGGCCGCATGAACTCTCCTATCAACTTCTTCCTGATCCAGCTTCAGGTTCCGTGGCCCAAAGGCAATATCCCCGTATACCGTCGTGGAAAAGAGCTGGTTATCTGGATTGTCGAAGAGTAAACCGACTGCCCGGCGTACTTCGTAAATGTTCTCTTTACAGACCTGAAGATCCAGGACCTTTACGCTTCCCTCTTGAGCAGGAATGGTCCCGTTGATATGGTAAATCAGGGTGGTTTTACCGCTGCCGTTGGTGCCTATAATGGCCGTCTTCTTCTGCTTCTTTATCCGCAGGTTGACCTTCTGCAGCGCCACGGTCCTATCCGGATAGGCATAGTTTAAATTTTGTATTTCCAGGGCATAAGCCATTATAATACCACCTGTTCTATGATAATCAGCACCATTAAAAACCCGGCCGGGAATGCCGCCTTACCCAGGTCGCGATTCTCGATCGGTCTGGGTTTACCTACCGGCACACTGCCCCTAAATCCGCGCGCTGTCATGGCACGGTAGACAGTTTCCGAACGGTTAATCGACTTAATCAACAGGCCTCCTGCCAATTCACCGTAAATCGGCAGCGCGCTCCAGTGCAGGCGGGGTGTAAACAAACGCGCTTTAAGGGCCCTGAGGGTGGTCTCCATTTCTTGGATAAAGAGAAACCCGTAGCGATAAGCCAGGTAGATGACGGTGGTAATCGCCGCAGGCACCTTCAGGTGCTCCAGCGCCTCCAGCATCTCCTCGATAGGTTGGTTGGTAAAAACAAAGATGGTAAAGGTCATGGCAGTAAGTGCTTTCATGAAAATCTGGGCAGCCAATACGGAGCGTTCCGGGTCCGGTGGAACCCCTCCACCCAGGACCAGGGGTATGCTCATCAGTGCCAGAAAAGGAAGCAGAACCGCAAGTTTCTTTAATAGCTGCCCCGCATCCAGACCCCCCCACAGGGCAAATATTGTGGCAAAAACCAGGGATATCCCTAGCAGCCAAAGACTGTGGAGGCTGATCACCCCAAAGACAAAGATAATCCCGGCCACCAATTTGGTGCGCGGTTCCCAGGGTTGCACTCCGGCGGCACCGCTTTGCTTGTTATTCATCTCCGGGGTATGGTGGTGATTATGACCCACAGCTGTACCTCCTCAATTTTTCCGGGACCGACAAATTAAAAAACCCCGGCCTTCGTTTATACAAAGCCGGAGTAATCATCCGTAAAAAAGCGCCAAAGTGAATGCACAGCGGCGCATTTTCGCGACCAGCCCTTTCACTCGAAGGGGAACGTAGCGACACTCAGGCAGGTCTCCTGGCTCACAGTCTTCATTTCCCCCTCCTTCCCAGCTTTTGGCCAGTGGTTTATGGGGTCAACTCGTGTTTACAGTGACGGGATCGCATCGGATTTACACCGATTTCCCTCTTCGTCCTCAAAAGGACACCTGAATGTATATATTTAATTTTCAACAGTCAAATCGTAACATAAATCACCCCTTTTGTCTACACCCGTTTCTGTTCTATATCAAGACAAGTCTACATGTAATTATGATAAAGCCGCAAAAGCCAGGGAAGCAGCTTCCAGGGTCTTTTCGATATCTTCACGGCTGTGAGCAAGGGAAAGAAAACCTGCTTCAAACTGCGATGGAGCAACATAAACACCGTTTTCCAGAAGTGTTCTGAAATAGATTTTAAAACGTTCCAGATCAGATGCTGCCGCCGAAGAAAAATCATAGACCTTGTCCCCGCTGAAAAAGAGACTAAACATGGAGCTAACACGGTTAAGCTGTACCGTTAACCCGTAAGAAGCTGCACGTTCCTGAAGCCCACGGCTTAACATCCCCGCTTTCTGCTCCAGGTCCTCGTAAGCGCCCGGCCGTGACAGAACCTGCAAGGTCTTGATGCCCACGGCCATGGCCAGGGGGTTGCCGGAAAGGGTGCCGGCCTGGTAAACCGGACCTGCGGGGGCAACCATTTCCATAATCTCCTTTTTGCCGCCGTACGCTCCTACCGGGAAACCGCCGCCGATGATTTTCCCCAATGCGGTCAGGTCCGGGGTAACTCCGTAATACTCCTGGGCACCTCCGTAAGAGACACGGAATCCCGTCATAACCTCATCGAAGATAAGCAAGCTGTCGTAACGGGTACACAGCTCCCTCAGGCCTTCCAGGAAACCAGTCCCGGGGGGCACAACCCCCATGTTGCCGGCCACCGGCTCCACAATAACGGCAGCGATCTCTTCTCCTTGCTCTGTAAAGATTTCCGTGACCGCCTCCAAGTCATTATAAGGTGCAGCCAGGGTGTCCCGGGCCGTACCGGGAGTCACCCCGGGACTGTCGGGAAGGCCAAGGGTAGTCACCCCGGAGCCGGCTTTGATCAACAGGGAATCGCTGTGCCCGTGATAGCAGCCCGCGAACTTGAGAATTTTTTCCCTTCCCGTATAGCCGCGAGCCAGCCTCAGGGCCCCCATCACCGCCTCGGTGCCGGAGTTTACCATACGCACCATCTCCAGGGAGGGAACTGCCTCCACCACCATCCTGGCCATCTCCGTTTCCAGCGCGGTTGGCGCCCCAAAACTGGTCCCTTGAACGGATACCTCCCTGATAACGTCTACAACTTCGGGATGAGCATGGCCCAAAATAAGTGGCCCCCACGAACAAACATAATCTATATAGCTGTTTCCATCCGCATCGTAGACCCTGCTTCCTGCAGCTTTTTCCAGGAAAACGGGATCGCCCCCTACACCTTTAAAGGCCCTGGCCGGGCTGTTAACTCCACCGGGTATATACCGCACTGCCTCCTTAAAAAGCTCTACCGATCTGGAAAACAAGTTACCGCCTCCATATGTACTAAAATTAATAACCCCTCGAACCGCTACAGCTGCGTCTATTATTTTCCTGCGCAGACTTCGTGGCCTTGCTTCTGCAAAGGAATATACTATTCGGCCTTTTTCCAGGTATCGATACTGCTCAAAATGGCCTCCAGCATGCCCTCCACGGTATAGTGCTCGGCTTCCACATCGACCGTGAAACCCCGGTCTTTTAGTGTTGAACTGGTAATGGGACCAATACTGGCCAGCATAATTCCCTCCAAAAGAGATTTGCTCTCTTCGCCGAGTAGATTTAGAAAATTGTGCACCGTCGAAGAACTGGTGAAGGTTATAATGTGGATACCCTTTTTTTCCAGCATCTCCCGTAACAGAAGAAGGTTGCCTCTCCCCGGAGCGGTCTGGTAAGCTTCTACATCATCAACTTCAGCGCCCATGGCCAGCAGGGTTTCCGGAAGAATTTGGCGAGCAATATGGGAACGGGGAAGGAGGACTCTTTCTCCTGATTTCAAGCTTGCCTTCATCTCCTCCGCCAGGGCTTCGGCACGGTACTCCGGGGGCATGCAATCCACCAAGAACCCTTTCTCCTCCAGCTCTTCGGCGGTCCTGGGGCCAATGGCACAGAGCCTTATCCCCTGCAGCACTCTTATATCACGCCCTAGGAACTGCAAACGCTCAAAAAAGAACTTCACTCCGTTAACACTGGTAAAAGCAATCCAGTCATACTCTTCAACACGTCGCAAAGCCTCATCCAGGGGGGCGTAATCCCGGGGAGGAACAATCTCCACAGCAGGAAATTCGAACGACTCTCCTCCCAACTCCTCTATCAGGTCCGAAAAATACGCGGCTCCTTCCGGGGGACGGGTTACCACCACTCTCCTGCCAAAGAGTGGCTTTTTCTCTACCCACTGCAGCTGTTCACGCAGGGAGGCCACTTCCCCAACAACCACCACCGCCGGCGGTTTGAAATTAGCAGCACCGGCCTTATCTACGATATTGCTCAGGGTCCCCGTCAAAGTCTCCTGCTCGGGACTGGTTCCCCAGCGAATCAGGGCTGCAGGTGTATCAGGGCTGCGGCCGTGTTCCACCAGTTTCTTAACGATCAGGGCCAGATTGGAGACCCCCATAAGAAATACCAGAGTCCCCGAACCGGTGGCAATCTTCTCCCAACTGACCCTGCTGTCTTCCTTGAGCGGATCCTCGTGTCCGGTAACTACCGTGAAAGTAGAGGTAAAATCGCGGTGCGTAACAGGAATGCCCGCATAAGCAGGCACCGCTATCGCGGAAGTGATACCGGGTACCACCTCAAAAGGAACCCGTGCTTGCTCCAGGGACTGGGCTTCCTCCCCTCCCCTGCCGAACAGGAAAGGGTCTCCGCCTTTGAGACGAACCACGGTACTGCCATCCAGGGCACTTTCCACCAGCACCTCGTTTATCTCTTCCTGGGTAAGGGTATGCGCCTGGGGAGACTTTCCCGCGTAAATAAGCCGTGCTCCAGCAGGGGCATAACTCAATAGGCGGGGGTTTACCAGGTGATCGTAAACCACTACATCAGCCCTGGCAAGGCATTTTTTCCCTTTAAGGGTTAGCAGGTCTGCTGCTCCCGGTCCTGCCCCCACCAGGTAGACCTTGCCCGGCCTTGCAACTTGACCAAAATTATCCATCCGCTTCGCACCTCGCCTGCTCCAGTATAGCCCCTCCTCCTTGGGCAAGAAGCTTTTCTCCCAACTTCAAACCGACCTCTGACCCTGAGTGCGGGAAACCCCTCTCTTCACCCCGCAGCAGTCTGGAACCATCCAGGGAAGCAATGACACCTTTAAGAATGATAGCAGTTCCCTGTACTTCGGCCAGGGTTCCCACGGGCACATGGCAGCCGCCTTCCACCCTGCTCAGGAAAGCCCGTTCCGCCAAAACCGCGGTATGGGTGGGAAAATGGTCCAGGACCTTAGCCAGTTCGGCCATCTCTTTATCATCGCTGCGAACCTGCACTCCCAGCGCCCCCTGTCCCGCCGCAGGCAGGCACATGTCACTTGCAAGAACCTGTGTAACCTCATCTTCCCAGCCCAGGCGCCTTATTCCGGCCATAGCCAGGATTATACCGGCCAGGTTGTTTTCCGAAAGCTTTCGCAAGCGGGTATTGAGATTGCCCCGCACCGGGTCAAAAACCAGGTCGGGACGCAGATGCCGAAGCTGAGCGATGCGTCGGAGGCTGCCGGTCCCCAGCCTCGCTCCTTTGGGAAGGCTCTTCAGTTCCTCGGCCCCACTGCTTACGAAAACATCCCGTGGGTCCTCCCTCTCCAACATGGCAGCGATAGAAAGTCCGTCGCTGCCGGAAGTGGGAAGATCTTTCATGCTATGTACTGCCAGATCTATCTTTCCGGCCAGAAGAGCGTTCTCCAACTCCTTGGTAAAAACGCCGGTACTTCCAAACTCACCCAGGCCCAGGTTCTGTTTTTCGTCGCCCTGGGTACGAATAATCTTTAAGCTGAATGCAAAACCGGGAACTGCAGCCTCCAGTGCAGAAAGAACAAGCCTGGCCTGTGCCAACGCGAGTTGGCTTCCCCTGCTTCCTATAAATATAGTTCTCATCCTAAAACCTCATTTATGCTTTATATAGTGTTCCACAAACTCCAGCGCTTTACGCTCCAGTTCCTCTGCTCCCAGTGTTTGAAAAGAACGATAAAACTCCCTGCCGGCCAGCTGCCGGAAAACCTCTTTCCTTTTTTGGGGATCTTCTACAGCACGAAGAACAAGCGGCCGTATCTTTCCCAGAAATTCTAAAAAGGCCTCGCAGTCTGCCGAGAAGATCTCTTCCAGCTGTTCTCTAGCCAGGCGAGCCCAGGCAGGACTCCTTCCTTCGGTAGAGATGGCAATGCTCAAGGGACCCCTGCTTACCACCGATGGAAAAAAGAAACTGCAGAGAGAAGGATCGTGGACATTGTTCACAAGTACCTGCCGCGCAAAACAGTCGCGTGAAACCCTCCCGTTAAACTCGCGGTTGTCCGTAGAAGAAACCACCAGCAAAACATCATCCAGGAGGTGGACCCCGTAAGCAGCTCCGGCATAGTGGAGCTCTGCTCTCTCTACCATTTCCTGCACTTCCCGGCAAAGAGTAGGACTGACCACAAGGACCCGGGCGCCGCTACTAACAAGGGTCTTTATCTTGCGCAGCGCCACCGCACCTCCCCCCACCACAAGACATTTTTTGTTGCGCAGATCAAGCACAAGGGGGCAGTAATCTTTCAACAGGTTTCCCACGCTTTCCAGGTATCACAAAATATTGCCATAGAAGTACTTAACAGACTGCTTCGCCGTCATATTCAGATTCGAGATGATCCAGGCTGTTAACGCAGCCCACTTTAAATTCAGCTCCCTGTTTCTTCAGCAGGCTTACCGAAGCGTTGTCCACCTGGATTTCCCAGAGCTGCTGGATTTTCTGTTTCAAATAACAATGCAGAATGGAACGGATAAGTCCACCATGGCTTACTACAACAACAGTGCCCTCGCTTTCACGGGTAGCAATGTCCCTTAAAAAAACCTCCATCCTCTGGCAGACCTCTGAAAGAGTTTCCCCGCCGATAGGCGCGCGCTGAAAGGGGTCATCGAACCACTTGCGCACTTCCTCCCCATAAGACGAACTGATCTCGTTGTAGGTAAGGCCTTCCCACTCCCCAAAATTTATCTCGCGTAAAAGGGGGGTTTGGACCGGGAGAACACCATGCTTATTGCCTATAGCCTCCGCAGTCTGTACAGCCCGCTGCAGATCGCTGCTGTACAGGCCCTTCAGGTTAAATGACGAGAACCGTTCAGCCACTTTTTTAGCCTGCTCAAACCCCTGCTCAGAAAGCTCTACATCGCTCCAGCCTACGAAACGTTTTTCCTTATTGGATATGGTTATCCCGTGGCGTACAAGATAAATCTTCAGCAGCAGAATCCTCTCCTTTTTCACTTACTCCCGCTTCACTAAAAGTAGCCATTTCCTGCAGTATCCGGGCGGAAGCTTCAAGCACATGCATGGCCAGCACGGCACCGGTTCCTTCTCCAAGGCGCATATGGAGATTGAGATAAGGTTTCAGTTCCATATACTCCAGAAGCAGGTCATGACCGGGCTCCTGGGAAAGATGGGAGGGAACCAGGTAATTCATAACCAGGGGATTAAGCTTCACTGCTACCAGCGCCGCTACGGTAGAAATAAAACCATCGATCACCACCGGACAGCGGGAAGCTGCCGCGCCCAAAATCAACCCGGTAAGTCCGGCAATCTCCAGTCCCCCTACCTTACTTAAAACATCCAGGGGATCCCCGGGTTCGGGCCTGTGTAAAGCCAAAGCCTTCTCTACAGTAGTTATTTTTTGGGCCAGCTGCTCATCTTCCAGCCCCGTGCCCCTTCCTACCACAGAAGCAGGAGGATAGCCGGTCAGGGCAGCCATAACGGCGCTGCTGGCCGAAGTATTGCCAATTCCCATTTCACCTGTAGCCAAAACTCCTACCCCGGAATCGATCTCTTCCAGGGCGATATCTATACCGTTAAGAACCGCTTTCTCAGCCTCTGCCAGAGTCATGGCTTTCTCCCGGGCAAAGTTACCGGTTCCAGACCGCACCCTGGCCGCCGTGACCTCTTTTAACTCAAGTTCACAGGTAACCCCAATATCAACAACCCTTTCTTCTACTCCTCCCAGACGGGAAAGCACGTTTATAGCTGCCCCCCCGTTCACAAAATTGGCCACCATCTGGGCCGTAACCTCGCTGGGAAAAGCGCTGACACCCTCTTCGGTCACCCCGTGGTCAGCAACCATAATCACAACTTTTTTGCGGGTTCCCAGGGGGAAATAGCCGCCGTTTATCCCGCCCAGCTGCACCGCCAGGTCCTCCAGCCGCCCCAGGCTTCCCTGGGGTTTGGTCAGCTGGTCCAGCCTCTGCTGCACTTGCTTCATGGCACCAAGATCAAGGGGTTTGATCTGCGCCAGGGTACTTTTGATTCTCTCATGCATACAGTATCACCTCATTTTATATTTTTTGCAACACTTCCTGCAACTCTTTTAGCAACTTTTCATTTTCCCGGCGCGTTTTTACCGCTATGCGAAAATACCTCCCATCAAGGCCGGGATAATTGGAGGCATCGCGGAGCAAAAGCGCCCTGGAAGCCAGCTCCTCACAGAGCTCCTTACTGCTAAAACCTTCCCTCTCGCCCCGTAATAACAAAAAGTTGGCCTCCCCGTTGTAAACCTTGAACTTCTCCAGCTGCCGCAGCTCCTCCTGCAAAAAATCTCTTTCACACCGGATTAATTCCAGGGAACGGGAAAGATAATCCTCCTGGGCCAGGCAGTAGAGGCCGGCCCTCTGGGCCAGGGCATTTACCCTCCAGGGATCACCGTTCTTTGTCAACAAACCCACCTCCTGTTCCGGACCGACCATATATCCCAGGCGCAGCCCGGGCAGTGCCCATAACTTAGTCAAAGAAATAACGGTCCAGAGGTGGGAATAGTCACTGTAGGCAAAGCTATCCCGCAGTGGCTTGCCTGTAAAAAGGAAAAAACTTTCGTCCAACAGCACTGTCGCTTCCCTGGCCGAGGCCTCTTCCAGCATCCTCTCCAAAAACTCCCGGGGGTAGGAAATCCCCGTGGGGTTGTTGGGATTACAGAAAACCAGCACATCTCCGGGAGAAAGGCCTGCGGCAGGGAGCTGAAAATTCCGGGAAGGGTTTTCCAGGGAAAGAGGAAGGCGCTCCACCCTGGCGCCGGCCAGCCTGGCAGCCCGCTCATACTCGGCAAAGCTGGGAGAAGGGATAATAACCCGTTTGGGCTTTTTCCAGAGAAAGAAGAGGTGAATCAGCTCGTTTGCCCCGTTCCCCAGCAGGATACGCCCCTTATCCACCTTCAAGAAAGAACATAGGCCGCGACGCAGCTCCCTGGCATGAGGAGTTGGATATTGAAGAAGATCCTTCTCCATATGCTTTTTCAACTCCTCCAGAAGACCCTCCGGAGGACCGAGAGGATTTATATTAGTGCTGAAATCACAGAATTCTGCCGCTGATATAGCAAAACGTTCTGCCGCTGCCGCCAGATCTCCGCCGTGTCCTCCATCCTCCTGTTCTGCCCGCATTTCAGCTCACCTCATCTCATAACCTTAAATAATCAAAAATCCGCTGAACCTTAAAACAATCCTACACACAAGAGTATTCCCAGCAAAAACCCGGCCTCGGAAACCTCATTAATTGCTCCCAGCACATCGCCGGTCAGTCCTCCCAGGTGGCGGGCCACAAAATACGCCAGGAGCCAACCGCTGAACAGGGCCACCACCATACCACTGGCCAGGACCGGTAGCAGTTCTGGCCTCCACCAGGAGAGTAGTCCCAAAACCACCAGCCCATTCAGGAGAGCGCTGAGCAAATGTTTCACGGTCAACCCCCCGATAAACTGGCTTCCCAGGCCGTCTCCCCGGGCCGAAGAAAAAGCGGAGCCTACCAACACCATATTCCAGCGCCCGGCAAAAAACATGCCGAAAAAGGCCAGGGGCAGCAAGCTGGCTTGAAGTCCTACCAGCGAAGCATATTTGAAAAGATAGACCACAATCACCGCAAACATGCCTACGGGACCCACATCACCGCTGCGCATGATAGAAAAGGCCTTCTCCCGCTTCATTCCGCCCACTGCCCCATCGGCAGTATCTGCCAGACCGTCGATATGTAAGCCCCTGGTTATAATGAAGGAAACCATAAAGGCCAACGCCACCAGGGGGCCCTGGGGCAGTATATGCCCCCCTACCAGGACCAGTCCCCCGAAAATAAATCCTAATAGCGCCCCTACCAGGGGAAAAGAGGGGGCTCCGTCAGATAGCTGAATTGGTTTCTGGAAAAAGCGGCTCCCCACCGGTATAATAGTTAAAAATGTCAGCGCCACTACAAATTTCCTCACAGTAAGATCCCCCAACACCAGCCGGCCAGCAACGCTAACAGCAGCGCTCCCCAGAGGGCCATTATTGTTGTTCTGCGAAATAACGCCAATCCCTGCAAAAGATCGCTGCGCCGGGGATCCCTGCCGCTTTCGTTTAACACAGGCCTGTTCAGCTCGAGCCCCCCATAATAATCAGCTCCGCCCAGGCGCAGGTCCATGACACCGGCTGCAGCCGCTTCCGGCCAGGCACTGTTGGGACTTTCATGTTTTTTTCGATCCTGCAAAAGTACCAACCACCCTTTTCTCCAGTTATTGCCACCAAATAAACTGCTCCCTATAAAGGCCAAGGCAGTCAGCCGCGCCGGGAGATAACTTAGCAGGTCATCAGTCCGGGCAGCGGCCCAGCCCAGGTAATAATAACGCTCGTTTTTGTAACCGATCATGGAATCGAGCGTGTTCACAACTTTATACAGCACCGCCAGGGGTGCACCACCCAGGGCTCCATAAAACAGGGGAGCAACAACTCCGTCGGCTGTATTTTCAAAGAGGCTCTCCAACGCCGCTTTGGCCACACCCTCCTCGGAAAGATCGGCCGTATCCCGGCTCACCAGAAAGCCGACCCTCGTCCTGGCTCCATCAAGGTCCCCTTCCTGCAGAGCCTCATAAACCTCCATAACGTGGCCAACCATGTCCTTCATGGACAGCATAGAATATAAGAGATAGACCGCCAACGAAAAGCCAATCCAAAAATGCAGCCGGTAGCCATAATAAATTGCGAGAACTGTAAGCGCCAAGGCTGCACCGACTAAAAGCACGGTCATCGCTGCGCCGGCAGCCTTGCGGCTCCGGGGACTCCTGCAGGTATGCAGGAAAAACCCTTCCAGCCTGTTAACACCTCTCCCTATTAGCCTCACCGGATGAGGAAGCCAGCGTGGATCCCCCACTACATAATCCAGTATAAATGCAAACAGCAAGGCTGCAAACAGGGCAAAGGGTTCCAGCATTTACTAAACCTCTCTTTTCATAAATAAAAACCCCGCCCTTCCAAGCGGAGTTATATAAATAATGCCACGGGCAATACCTCGTGGCTATTCAACCCGACTTGCCCTTAAACCCGAAGGGGGCCGCAACCAACAGGGCAGGTCTCCTGGCTCGCAGTTCATATCCCCCCGCCTTCCCAGTCCAATAACCAGTGGCGCTGTGAGGGGAAAAACTCCCTGCTTACAGTGGCGGGACCGCGCCGGATTTTCACCGGTTTCCCTTTTAAGTGCTTTTCACACCCTGCTGCATACATTTTCTATTGTGCTTATCATGATAACACACCGCCGGCCTTTTGTCTAATAATTATGAAGGAAGAAGTCGTTTTTTTTGCCCCAGAAGTTTCTGCGATTTGCGTAAGTTCTTTGATTGTTCCTCCCTGAGGTTCCTGTTTGCTAAAAAAGTTACCATTATATTATTGACAGGGGTATCTTATATACGTTATTATCTGAGTGAATAGTCATTCATTAAATTTGATAATTTTTAGCTAAATAACCGAAAAAAGGAGGAAGTATGATGATTACTATGAGAAAGCTGTCGGAAGAACCGATCATGGATACAGCACACAAAGTGGATGCCAGAAATCTGTACAATACAGAAGATGCCGTAGTAACGGTTATTACCTTAAAACCCGGGCAAGCTTTGAAAAAGCATATTACCCCTGTAGATGTGGCCTTTTACGTATTAAAAGGCACCGGGGTTGTCCAAATCGGAGAAGAGAAAGCAACTGTCAACGCTGATACTCTGGTAGAAAGCCCCAAGGATATCATGCACTGTTGGTATAATGAAAGCGATAGCGATCTTGTTTTTATGGTAATTAAAGCGCCAAGGCCCCAAAAACCGACAAAATTTATTTCGGAAGACAACTAAAAAAAAGGGGGAGGAATATGCAATGGTCCTTAAGCTTATTACCATGGGTAGAATGATCACATTTGCAATTACCGTTCTTACCGCTATTCCACTGTTCATTAATTATCTCAGGGGAATCGAGCCTACCTTTGAGTTGGTAGTCCACCTCCACAACTGGTTTGGTCTGGTATTCATTGTTTTTGCCATTATGAGCATGAGCATGCAAAAAAAGATGAAACAATGAACCCAAACCGTGTCTAAATTGACAGCTAAATATGCAGGGATTACAATACGAGTGGGTATTCATAAATATTTTGGAGGAAACAGCTATGTTCAAGATCGCTGAAGATAAAAAAACACATCTGGCCCGAGCAGCAGTAGAAGTTATCGCCCGGGAAGGATTTCACAATGCTACCATCGATAAAATTAGTTCCCATGCAGGAGTTTCTGTAGGGACCATCTATAATTACTTCCTCCATAAGAATGACATTCTGGATTATATATTTAAAAAAGAATATGAAAAACGGAAAAACTATTTCATGGAACTCAAAAAAACAAATATACACCCCCTGGAAAAATTAAAGAGAATTATGGAGATGCATTTTATGGAGGTAAAAAAGCACCCCTCCGTATTTATCGTACTGTTACGGGAAAGAGGTATGCCCAAAGTCTGCCATTTTGCTGGGATATCGCAGTTTGAGGGACTTCCCGGTTTCATTGAAGATATAATGAATCAGGGGGTAGATGAGGGGACTCTTCGCCCCTGTGATGTAGGCTTGATATCATTGGTTTTATTCGGTGCCATTGAAGCACTGATGAGCCGCTATCTCCTGGAATTGGAAAAAGAGGGCTCATCTAAGCTACTGGACAACGCGGCAGAAGAAACGGTCACTTTGCTTTACCAGGGGTTGCGCAACTAATCTTAGAGCTTTGGCGTGGGTAAACGGGTATAAAAGGCTGCAGCAAGGTTGCCTCTTCGACGTTAACCGAAGCCAACATAATCATTCCCCTCCTCAATAAAAAGTCAAGAGCTCGGTCTAATATTGACCAGGGTTAAGAACTGAAAAATAATAAAAACCTAAAGCCTTACCTGCTGCAGAAATCCTTTAATTCTTTGCAGCAGCGGCTCTTTTATTTTAACATCCAGGAAAAGGTCTCCGGCTTCTCCTCCACCTTTGCCTTCTGCTCCCAATCCTTTTAATTTTATTTTCTGACCATTTTTTATTCCTCAATGTATCTTCACCTTAATTTTTCGCGAACTCCCCCACTTTCTCAAGGAATACTCTACAGCCCCTCCTTTACGTGCCTGTTCAGCGCTTAAAAAAATCGTGTCGTAGAGGTCTTTACCCCTTACCGGAAATTTGATTCCTAGAGCCTTCTCCACGCTGCGTTGCAAAAATCTGTTTAAAATGCCTGTAAAAGGAGACCTGGGAAAACGAGGTGCATGCTCCCGACTAAAATACTCCCCAGTTTTATTATCATATTTTCCTTCGGGACGGCGGTGACCCCAAAAAACAAACCCGCGGCTGTAGTATCCCGGCCTACGAAACTCAAAAGATTGGTATTTGGAACCATAAAATTCCTTAAATAATTCTTCGAAACCCCTGAAACCAAACATCTGTGCCATATGCTCCAATATCTGGTCGATATCGGAGCTCCTGAAAATATCTTCCTCCGTATAATCTTCCCTGAAATGCCGATAAGCTGAAGAGCCGTAACTGGCCCTTAAAGCATCATATTTTCTCCTTTTTTCAGTATCAGATAAAACGGCGTATGCTTCGTTTAAATCTTTCATTTTTTGAGCTGCATTAGGATCATCTGGATTCCTGTCGGGATGGTATTGAAAGGCCAGCTTACGGTAAGTTTCTTTCACCTGTTCGCGGGTGGCACCACTGTCCAACTCCAATGTTTGATAATAATCACTGGCCATATTTTGACCTTCCTCTCCATAGTAAATTTACAATTCTATATACTAATGCCTGCGCCTCTCTTATTCTCGATTATACAAACAATAAGGCTAAGTATCAACAGAATTTGAGTTAACATGTAAAGGCTGTTCATGCATGCAAAAAGGTGAATAGCGCAGTAATAAAAATATTTGATATTGATGCTGGTTAATAGTAGATGCAGGCTATCAGCATTGACGAGGGCAAGATATAGTTGTATAATACAATTATTGTATTTAACAATTACCTTTTTGGCGCTCTACTCAAGGAAAGGAGCTTTGTTAATGGAACTCAAACATATCCGCCTTATTCGGGAAGCTATGCTGCTGCTGCAGCGCAACTTAAGTTGGCAGTGGAAAAGTGAAGCAATCTGCTGCGGCATCACCGTCGCTCAATGCCATACCCTTCTGGAGGTTGGTAAAAGCGGCGAAATAGCTCAAGTCAAACTGGCCTCTATCCTGGGAATTGATTCCAGCACCCTCAGCCGCACCATTGATGGTATGGTTCAGGCCGGGCTTGTAGAACGCAAAGCTAAGCCGGATGACCGCCGTTTTTCGAATATTATCCTGGCTGAACAGGGAAAGGAAATATATGAACGTATTAATCTTACTTCGGACCATTATTATGCGGAAATATTCTCGGGGATACCACCGGAAAAACACAGGGAGGTTGTGGAAAGTATTACTTTATTGGCTGAAGCAATCAACAATTCGAGTAGCAGCGAATGTTGCGCAAAGGAGCTATCAAAATGAGCAATGGACAGATAAAACTACCGATGGTCGATGCTCAACAGGTAAAATCATGTGACACGCATATACAAACTATTGCAAACTATGAAAGTGCAGCAGAAGCCAATTGGGTTACCGGAGAGCTTGAAACAACCATCGGCCCGGTCTACCAAATAAGCACTACTCTGGACCGCCAAGACAGGTTAGGTGCCATCAAAGCCCGCTGGGGTGTGGGCAGAATGGAATATGCCATTCCTCCCGGACTTTACGCCATCGGCGAACCCGGTAAAACTTCTCCTGTGCTGTTATCGGCCAACTACAAACTGAGCTTCGATTATCTGCGCCGAGAACTGCCAGGGCTTAACCTATGGGTGCTGGTTCTCGACACTAATGGGATCAATGTCTGGTGCGCTGCCGGCAAAGGTTCTTTCGGCACTGACGAAGTGGTTAGAATGGTTAATGCTACGGGCTTACCTGAACTGGTTTCCCACCGCACCCTGATCCTGCCACAGCTGGCAGCACCCGGAGTGGCAGCTCATGAGGTTCGACGACTCAGCGGTTTTAAAGTTATTTATGGTCCGGTCAGGGCTGCTGATATCCCTGCTTTCCTCAACGCCGATAACAAGGCACAAAAAGAAATGCGCCGCACCCACTTTGCCCTGCGCGACCGCCTTCTCCTGACTCCCGTGGAGCTGACCGCTTTGTACAAACCGCTAGTTGGTTTAACCGTATTTCTCTTTCTGCTCAACCTGTTCTCCCTGCTGCTCAAGGGCCAGCCTGTTGAACTTTTCCCGCTGCTGGGACAGAGCTTTTCCGATCTAGTTCCTTTCCTGGTCGCCGTGCTTGTGGGCGCAGTGTTGGTTCCCGCTCTGCTGCCCTTTATACCCGGCCGCGCATTCGCCTGGAAAGGTTGGGTACTGGGTATTTTATGGGCTTCAGGCTATTCGTTGCTGGCTGCTCCAGAAACAGGGTGGCTGCAAATCACCGCCTACTTTCTGACTCTCCCTGCTATCACAGCATACCTGGGCATGAATTTTACCGGATCAAGCACCTTTACCTCACTTTCCGGCGTGCTCAAGGAGATGAAGGTGGCCCTGCCCTTGATCGTTATCTCGGCAAGTTTGGGGCTTATTACCCTAATTGCCACTTATTTCGTATAAACTGCCGTGTCAATAGCGGCACATTGTATTGGAGGTCATAAACAGTGAAATATAGATACTTGAAGAACGTGGTAACCCTGCAAATGGACCGGAACAAATGCAACGGCTGCGGCATGTGCCTGGAAGTATGCCCCCAGCAGGTTTTTATTTTTAACGATAAAGTGAGCACCATCGCCGATCGGGATGCCTGTATTGAGTGTGGTGCCTGCGCAAAGAACTGTCCAACCAAGGCTATCAACGTCCGTGTCGGTGTCGGTTGTGCTTATGCCGTGGTTATGGATAAGTTTAATCGTAAAAGTAAATGCTGCGGAGATGCCTGCTGCAGCCTGGATAATATACCGGATCAATAACCGTCCGGGGTGGCCATGTTGGTCTGTACTATTCACTGCTAAGCCAAGTATTTTGCTTGTCAACTCCCTTATTAGTCGGCTTCATACCGCGTGGGGTTGGAACCTGATTAAACTATGTCCGGGTTGTTCATACAGGCTCGCATCAATGGAAGCCTGGGAGACAAATGCCCCTCCCAGAAATACGGTGCCATTCAAAAACCCACTCCTAAAAAGAAAGGCCGTACTTCTCGAAACTTTTTTTTTCCTTCTAAAATAATAACCACGGCCACCACGGCCGGAATGAGCCTCATCAATTATACAAAAAATAGGGTTTCTACCAAAAAGCTTGCACACCTTAAATACTTTTCATTCGCTTAATATAACAGCTCAGGTTGACAAGCTAACCTTTGTATAGTAAGCTATTTTCAATAATTATTACAAATACTGAATAATCACAATTATGGAAAGCAAGGGCACATCAAAAATGAAACTAATATTCGAAAATCCATCTACCGAATTGCTAAACAGGAATATTCGACCCTCACACCAAAGAATCAAAGTTTTAGAGTATTTGATCAAAAATCAATGTCACCCTACGGTAGACCAGGTTTTCCGGGATCTACAAAGTGAAATTCCTACTTTATCGAAGTCTACAATTTATAACACATTATATTTATTTCTTGAAGCAGGTTTGATAAGGGTAATAACCATAGAGGATAATGAAACCCGCTATGATATTATAACCGAAACCCACGGACATTTTAAATGTCAAAAATGCGGTGCAATCTTTGACTTCGATATAGATATTGATTCACTTGCAACTGGAAACATGATCGGGTTCAAAGTTATTGAAAAGAACGTATATTTTAAAGTCATTTGTCCAAAATGCCTTATAAATATAAATCACAATGGCCGAAAGGAGAATAATTTATGAGTGAAGAAGGCAAATGTCCAGTAACGGGAAGACCTAAAACCCCCACTGCAATTGGAGGCCCTTCCATTAGGGATTGGTGGCCTAATCAGTTAAACCTCAAAATTCTTCATCAGCATTCAGACTTGGTTAATCCTATGGGTAAAGATTTCAACTATGCTGAAGAATTTAAAAAGCTTGATTTAGAAGCCGTGAAGAAAGACTTATATGATTTGATGACCGACTCCCAGGATTGGTGGCCTGCCGATTACGGTCACTACGGGGGCCTCTTCATCCGGATGGCCTGGCACAGCGCAGGCACGTACCGCAAAGGTGACGGGCGCGGCGGCGGAGGGACCGGTTCCCAGCGCCTGGCGCCCCTCAACAGCTGGCCAGACAATGTCAGCCTGGACAAGGCACGCCGTTTATTATGGCCGATCAAACAAAAATATGGCAACAAGATCTCCTGGGCAGACCTCATGATCCTCGCCGGTAATTGCGCTTTCGAGTCGATGGGATTCAAGACCTTCGGTTTTGGTGGCGGACGCGAAGATGTGTGGGAGCCAGAAGAGGACACTTACTGGGGGCCCGAGAGCGAGTGGCTTGGTGACAAGCGCTATTCCGGTGATCGGGAGCTGGAAAATCCTCTCGCCGCCGTGCAGATGGGACTGATTTATGTAAATCCTGAAGGGCCCAACGGTGAACCGGATGCCCTGGCATCAGCCCGTGATATCAGAGACGTCTTTGATCGTATGGCCATGAACGACGAAGAGACTGTGGCACTGATTGCCGGAGGTCACACATTCGGCAAATGTCACGGTGCCGCCGAGGATTCCCATTTGGGTCCCGAGCCCGAAGCTGCGAGCATCGAGGAACAAGGGCTCGGCTGGAAGAACAGTTATGGTAGCGGCAAAGGCCGTGATACTATCACCAGCGGCATTGAAGGAGCCTGGACACCGACACCGACAAAATGGGACAACAGCTATTTTGACACCTTGTTCAAGTATGATTGGAATCTCGTCAAGAGCCCTGCCGGCGCCTATCAATGGACTCCCTCAGATCCAGAAGCAGCAAATACGGTGCCGGATGCCGAAGACCCTTCTATACGGCACGCGCCGATGATGACCACAGCGGACCTCGCTCTGAGAATGGACCCCACCTATAAGGCAATTGCAAAGCGGTTCCACGAGAATCCAGAAGAATTTGAGGAAGCTTTCGCCCGCGCCTGGTTTAAATTAATCCACCGGGACATGGGCCCACGCTCCCGCTATCTCGGGCCGGATGTTCCAGAGGAGGAACTGATCTGGCAAGACCCGGTACCCCCAGTAGATCATGAATTGATTAACGAACAGGATATTACGGACCTCAAAGGCAAAATTATGGCTTCCGGCCTCTCCATTTCCCAGTTGGTCTCCACAGCCTGGGCTTCAGCATCTACCTTCCGGGGCTCCGATAAGCGAGGAGGAGCAAACGGGGCACGCATACGCCTTGAACCGCAAAAGGATTGGGAAGTCAACCAGCCGGATCAACTAAGTACTGTGCTTGAGGCCCTTGGAAAAATCCAAGAAGAGTTCAACAATGCGCAGTCAGACTCAAAGAAGGTTTCACTGGCCGACCTAATCGTCCTGGGTGGATGTGCGGCGATAGAGCAAGCTGCAAAGAACGCCGGTCACAATGTATCCGTTCCATTTTCGCCGGGACGCACGGATGCATTGCAGGAACAGACCGACGTGTATGCATTCGAAGTGTTGGAACCGGCTGCAGATGGGTTCCGCAACTACCTTAAAAAGAAATATGCTGTGCCAGCAGAGGAACTGTTGGTTGATCGTGCACAGCTGTTGACCTTGACAGCTCCCGAAATGACGGTTTTGATTGGCGGCATGCGCGTCTTGAATACCAATTACGGACAGTCTCGGCACGGCGTCTTCACCAAAAGCCCGGAAACGCTCACCAATGACTTTTTCGTCAACCTTCTTGATATGAACACGACGTGGAAGGCAGTTGATGAAGACAAAAATGAGTTCGAGGGACGTGATTACGCAACGGGGGAACTGAAGTGGACCGGGACCCGTGTTGACCTCATTTTCGGTTCAAACTCTCAGCTCCGGGCCATCGCAGAGGTCTATGCCTGTAACGATTCTCAGGAAAAGTTCTTAAATGATTTTGTCTCTGCCTGGAACAAGGTGATGAACGCTGATCGTTTCGACCTTGCCTGAATTGTAGCATATAAATACTTTGAGAGCTTTCGAATATAAGTGCAAAGCATAAAATGGCGGACTTAAATTTACTTTCCGCTTCGCATATTTAATCTACGGAAAAGGTCAGGAGAATGATACCCCTGGCCTTTTCTCTTTGCTTGCTCTTCAAATAGAAGCACTGCATAGAATCGCTTCCCCTACCGGTATATGATAAATGTCACAATAATAGTAAATCCTACCATCACAACATTGCTGATACTGTGCATTATCATTGGGTAATACATACTCCTGGACTTTTCATAACAATCGCCATAAAAGAAACCTAGAATAACAGAAAAGATCACTTGAAAAGGATTATAGGTAACTGCAAAGGGCGCAAATGAAAAACCAACATGCGCTAATCCGAAAATGCAGGCAGCAATAATGTTTGCCACACTTACTTTTCCACTAAACACTCTACCTTTAATTACTAGTGCCAACATTGTTATGGCAAAAGCTCTAAAGATAAGCTCTTCTGATGGACCCGATAAAAAAAGCTGAAAGCTCAATTGCCCCATGATATTGGTAGCAGTTAAAGGATATTCAAATTGTTGAAATGAGTTAGTTAATATTGTAAGTAAATGTGCTGCTAATGAGCCGACACCGAAAATAAGTGTAAATAACAAAATATATTTCTTGCCGACTTCTTTATTCCCCCATCCATAGCCAAATTCAAGCGGCTTAAATTTGTTTATGATAGCAATGATGATTACAAATATTAATGCTTGAACAATATGGTGTACTGATATCCAAGCGTACGCTCCATCGGGATCAATGGCCTGATAATCGAAAAAACTGGCAACCATACCAGATAATTTGGGAACAGCTAATAGTATAAATGTTAAAAACAAGACCCATAAAGTATTTTTTAGTACTTTGTTCATTACAGGTTCCCTCAATTCCCGTTTATCATAGCTTGAGGATACTGCCAATATCGATAATAGATTTCAGGTAACTGCTGGAAAGCCGGTACTTGTCCCTCAACCGGCTGTTTTTTTACCCTCTAGTGCTGTCAAAGTCAGGATAGTATTCTGCTAACTCCGGAGGAAAACGCAGTCTTTGAAATGTTATTTTCTCCATTTCTACGAAAAAAGCACATAGTCCGGTTGAAAAAATCACCCAAACTATGTGCGCTGTTCTGGAAATAATATACATATATGGAATTTGGTGGAGGTGGCGGGAATCGAACCCGCGTCCGAAGGCAAAGCCACAGGAGCTTCTACGAGCGTAGCCCCGAAGTATGGTTCGCTCCAGGAGTCTCTCGGGGCAGAGTTCCCGGGGCTATCCCCTGTCAGATTCCCTGCTTTAAAGAAGGGAAAATCTTTAAAACAGGTAGCCTGCTGCTATGACGCCCGAACCTTATCCCGCAGGCAGGGAAAAGGTGGACGAGCTGCTTTTAGTTAAGCAGCTTGTGGTACTACGTTATCGTTGGCAGTTATAGCCGTTCCATGTTGTTGACCGGGCCACGGTCCCGGACTCGCTTCTCCTGCTCCTCCTACCCTCGTCGAATCCATTTCACCCCCAGGTTTAGTCTTGACCTTTTTCTCTGCCCAGCTTCCTATCCTTAAAGGCTCTCTCCATCTCCCGTTTGGCATCTTTTTCCGCCAGGGTACGCCTTTTGTCAAAAAACTTCTTACCTTTGGCAAGTGCAAGCTCCACTTTTACCATGCCTTTTCTCAAATAGACACTCAGAGGGACCAGGGTATAGCCTTTTTCCTGAACGTAGCCGATAAGACGGTTAATCTCCCGCCTGTGCATGAGCAGCTTGCGAGGCCTCAAGGGATCATGGTTAAAGCTGCTTGCCTGTTCATAAGGATTTACATGCATATTATAAAGGAAAATTTCTCCACCTTCAACCTTTGCGTAGCTATCCTTAAGGTTTACTTTCCCGGCACGCATGGACTTAACCTCGGTGCCCTGCAGAGCGATCCCGGCCTCAAAGGTTTCCTCAATAAAAAAGTCATGCCTTGCTTTGCGGTTCCTGGCCAGAACCTTGCTGCCTGTATCCTGGGCTACTACAACCACGGCAGATGGTCCTCCCTTGAAGATAACTTAACCCTACCTGTAATAAGTTTCTGGTAGGGCCTGTATCATTGTCAGCCGCTGGTCATCAACTTCCACTTACTATATTATAACAGTTGTCAAGACAGAAGGCAAGGGGGGCCTGGAAGCGCAAAGTGCCGCTCGAACATACGCTTTGATTATCCCACAAGCAAGCAGTAAATCTCTTGCTCTTCATCGCTGGTGCGGTTTAAGAAAGGGGTTCAAAATAAACACTGCGCATCTCTTTATCTACTTTTTCCAAGCGCACTTTTACAGTATCTCCTAACTGGTACACTTTTCCGTTTTGTTCACCAACCAGTGAGTATCTCTTTTCATCGAAATAATAGAAGTCATCATCCATGCGGGTTACGTGCACAAGGCCCTCCACGGTATTATCAAGCTCTACGAAAAAACCAAATGAAGTAACACCGCTGATAATACCTGTATATTCTATGCCCTCTTTCCCTTCCATGAACTCGGTTTTTTTCAGGTCCAGGGATTCCCGTTCGGCTTCAATGGCTATACGCTCCTGCTCTGAGCAGTGTTGAGCAATGCGGGGCAGGCGCGAAGCCAGCTTGCGCGATTCTGCCGAAGAAAGCCTCCCTTTTAACGTTGTCCTCAGTATACGATGAACCATGAGGTCGGGGTAGCGCCTGATAGGTGATGTAAAGTGAGTGTAATGCCGGGCCGAAAGTCCAAAATGCCCTACCTCCACTTCACTGTAATGAGCCTGGGGCAAAGAACGCAGTAGCACAAAACTGATTACTCTCTCTATGGTAGTACCCTCCACCTGCTTGAGTATTTGTTGATACTGACTGGGGGAAACCTGGTTGAGCTCTCCTTTAAATTTAATATCAAAAAGGCTCAGAAAATCCCTTAACATGGATAGCTTGTCTCCTTCCGGGCGCTCATGAACCCGGTAGATAAAGGGTGCCTTTTTTTGGTGGAAGTGGGTAGCGATCAACATGTTGCACTGCAGCATAAACTCTTCTATAATCGATTCAGCTTCTCCACCTCTGCGCACCTGTATCTCTACAGGTTTGCCATCTTCATCCAGCTTAATCTTGGCCTCCGGAAAGTTGAAATCCAGCGCTCCTTCTTTAACCCTCTTTTCTTTCAGGGTACGAGCCAACTGGTACATTTCCCTGAAAGTGGCAGCAAAGTCACTGTATTTCTCTTCCAAGGTTTTATCTCCCTGGAGAATGCTATTTACATCTTCGTAGGTCATTCTTTCATTGCTATTTATCAGACTGGGGCTAAAACTGTAATCCTCCAGCTCCCCTTTGCGGTTTATATCCATGAAAACGCTGATTGCCAGGCGGGGTTCTCCCGGGTTCAGGCTGCATATCCCATTGGAAAGCTGTTGAGGAAACATGGGCACAACACGATCTGGAAGATAGACGCTGGTAGCTCGTTTAGCTGCCTCCCGATCCAGGGCGCTGCCTTCCCGGACGTAGTAGCTAACATCAGCAATATGGACTCCCAGGCGGTACCCCCCATCCGCCAGTTTTTCCAGGGATACAGCATCATCAAGGTCTTTCGCATCATCATCGTCAATGGTAACCATGGGTAATGAGCGCAGGTCGCGACGATCTACTTCCTGGGCTGCTTCCTCAATATCTTTTTCTTCCAGGCGGCGGGCTTCCTTGAGTACTGCAGACGGAAATCCGGTAGGTAAATCATATTTTTTTTGAATGCAGGTTATCTCTACCCCCGCATCATCTGCCGGACCTATCACTTCCATTATAGTGCCCTGGGGATTACTGTTCGAGCCGTCCGGCCAGCGGGTGATTTTAACCAATACTTTATCACCGCTCTGCGGCTTTGTGCTTCCTGTAGAGGAAATATTCACTTCCTGCGAAAGATGAGGATCGTCCGGGAACACTACCCCGCTGCGCTTGTTACCCTGAAAAACACCCACGATATTACCATTATTTCGCTTAAGGATACGCGTAACTTCCCCTTCACGGCGCTGTTTTCCGCGATGCTCTTTAACAATACGAACTATCACACGGTCTTTGTGCATGGCACCACCTTTTTTTTCAGGGGGAATAAAAACATCGGATTCCCCAGGCGATTCAGGTAGTAGAAAGGCATAACCCTGGGCATGAGCCTGGATGGTTCCCACTAAAAGACCCATCCCCCGTAGAGGTGCATATCGCCCCTGGGTAGTTTTAATAATGGAACCTTCCCGCTCCAGGTTATCCAGCGCTTTATAAAGCTCCTGCACATCTCGATCATCAGTTAGCTTGAGGGCTACCTGGATTCCCTGCAAGGTAACTGGCCTGTATTCCTTTTGAAATAACAGGTTCAAAATTTTCTTTTTCTTTACAGTCATTTCTTTTCACCACTTATTCTATTTTATGATACTATTTAGGTCGTTTAAGTGCTCCAAAACCGGTTTCTAAATTCCTGCCTGGCCTTCCGACATAGCCTTCCTAAAATTTTATGCAAACCGGGCACTAACTCTATTATAACCTAGTATACCATGAAATTAAAGATTAGAAAGAATTATAAGCACGCCATACTAACCCAGACTAACCCAGACTAACCCGAGAGAAAAATAATTTTCCGTTGGAACATGTTGGACCGACCGTACAAAAAGAGGGCCCCCTGTTCCCCGCCGGGGAAGAAGGCCTTCTTTGACTCGCTCTTATTAAATTGAACTTGCAGCCCCTTCTATAAGAAAAGAGGTGCGAAAACCAGGGCTACAATGCTCATCAGCTTGATCAGGATATTAATGGAAGGGCCGGAGGTGTCTTTGAAGGGGTCACCCACGGTATCACCAACAACAGCGGCTTTATGGGCTTCACTTCCCTTGCCGCCAAACTGTCCGGTTTCGATATATTTTTTGGCGTTATCCCAGGCTCCACCGGCGTTGGCCATAAAGATAGCCATGAGTACCCCGGTCACCAGGGCACCAGCAAGTAGGCCACCCAGGGCTTCCTTGCCCAGGATCAAACCTACTGCAAGGGGAGCAACTACCGCGGTAACCCCGGGCACAATCATCTTTTTCAAGGCTGCAGCGGTGCTGATATCCACACAGCGAGCGTACTCAGGTTTAGCAGTACCGTCCATAATTCCGGGGATCTCGCGGAACTGGCGGCGAATTTCCTCAATCAAGTCGTAAGCGGCTTCTCCTACAGCTTCCATGGTCTTGGAAGTGGCAAAGAAAATAACAACCCCGCCCAGGAAGAGACCCACGATAACATCAGCTGAAGTAAGGTTGATAATATCTATTCCGGTCGCCGCGCTATAAGCGGTAAATAGGGCAAGTGCAGTTAGCGCCGCCGAGCCGATGGCAAAACCTTTTCCGATAGCAGCAGTAGTGTTACCCACGGAATCCAGTTCATCCGTAATCTCGCGTACTTTAGGATCCAACTCTGCCATCTCAGCAATACCACCGGCATTATCGGCCACAGGGCCGTAAGCATCGATAGATACAGTAGTCCCTACGGTGGAAAGCATCCCTACAGCAGCAATGGCGATGCCGTAGATACCAGCGAAATGGTAAGCGATAAGTATGGCCGCAATGATGGTTAACATAGGAAAGGTGGTGCTTTTCATGCCCAGGGCTACACCACCGATAATGTTGGTAGCTTCTCCCGTTTGGGATGAACGGGCCAGGTGTTTAGTGGGTTCAAAGTGATAAGAGGTATAGTAGTCAGTCAATTTGCCGATGATTACACCTGCCAAAAGGCCGGCGATAATGGCAATAAAGGGGTTAGCTTCACCCCAAATAGGGTCAACTCCACTCAGGATAGTACCGGAGAGGTCAGTGCCAGCAAGCATGACATTCGTGAGAAAGAAAGAAGAAACCAGCACGATTATAGCTGATACTGTGGTGGAACGTTCCAGGGCAGCGCCCAGGCGCACTCCTTCTCCAGCCCGGACAAAGAAAAAGCCAATGATAGAAGCAATAATACCCACAGAGGCAACCAGCATAGGCAGCAAAACCCAACCGATTACATCCGTCTGTGCAAAGATGATAACTCCCAAAGTCATGGTGGCAATCATAGAACCGATATAGGATTCAAACAAGTCTGCTCCCATGCCGGCCACATCTCCCACATTATCACCTACGTTATCTGCAATAACTCCGGCGTTCCGCGGATCGTCTTCCGGGATACCGGCCTCTACCTTACCTACCAGGTCTGCCCCCACATCAGCGGCCTTAGTATAAATACCCCCACCGACACGGGCGAAAAGAGCAATGGAGCTGGCTCCCAGGGCATAACCATTCACTATGCTGGGATCGCCAAAGATCAGGTAGAGAATACCGAGACCCAAAAGACCGAGACCGGCCACCATCATTCCCATGACCGAGCCGCTGGAAAAAGCCACTTTAAGAGCCTGGTTAACTCCCTTTTGAGCCGAATTGGCTGTACGTACGTTTGCAATGGTCGCAATATTCATGCCAGCGTACCCCGCAGTGCCGGAAAAAATTGCACCCACGATGAAACAGATGGCAGTAAACCAGTTAATTACAAGTCCGAGAACAATAAAAAGAACGATGGCAAAGACCGCTAGTGTGCGGTACTCTCTATTTAGAAAAGCCATCGCCCCTTCGTGGATAGATGCAGCAATGTCACGCATTTTCTCATTGCCAGGCTCGACCTTGCTAACCTGGACCCAAAGAATGATCGCAAAAATAATACCTATAATCCCTGCTATAGGCGCTATGAATTCCACTTGTTACCTCCTCCTTTATAAAGTTCTTCTTTTTCTACTGCCAAAAAGCGGTCAATACAAACACAACTGTATCCTATTAATTACTGCCCTCTGTACTTCGGCTCCTACCTAAGTACCTGAACAGATCCCTCCTTCCAGCATTATTTTAACTACCTTCCTACCTTCCTACAATAATAGTCAAGGTAATGGACAGCAGCATAAAAGCAATAGCCAGGCCAGTGGAAAACCGTCCCAAAAGATCGTCTATTCCCTTTTTCTTGCCCAAAAGAGTTTGCGCCCCACCTGCTATGGCACCGGAGAGCCCGGCACTACGCCCGGACTGCAGCAGTACCGAAGCAATAAGGGCCAGAGAAACAATTAAGTGCAGAATATTTAATGCTAAATGCAACCTCAAACACTCTCCTTCCAGTACTCAGCAATTACCATGCATATTTTAACACAAGAAAAAGATACTGACAAGCTATCTAAAAAACAGCACTGCTGCCCTTATAACGAGCCGCTTTTCCTAAATGTTCTTCTATGCGCAGCAGACGATTATACTTGGAGGTTCTTTCACTCCTGGAAGGAGCTCCGGTCTTTATAAATCCCGAGTTGACAGCTACCGCCAGATCTGCCAGGGCCGAATCCTCTGTCTCCCCGGAGCGATGAGAAATAACACAGCTGTAACCGCTCTCCACAGCCATCTGAATCGTTCTCAAAGTTTCCGAAATGGTTCCAATCTGGTTCATTTTAACAAGTATGGAATTGGCTATGTTTTCTTCCAGACCTCTTTGCAGGCGCAGAGGGTTGGTAACAAAAAGATCATCGCCTACCAGCTGCACCCCCCCGCCCAGAGATTCGGTAAGTTTGGCCCACCCTTCCCAATCTTCTTCTGCCAATCCATCCTCAATTGAAACGATAGGATAGTTTTCGATGAGATTCTTGTAGTACTCGATCATACCTTTTGCATCCATCTCCAGACCTTCACCACGCAGGTTATACTTTCCATTTTCGTATAGTTCGGTAGCAGCCACATCCAGGGCCAGTAAGACATCGCTGCCCGGTTCATAACCTGCTTTTTCAACGGCTGCCACGATCAGCTGCAAAGAATCTTCATTAGAGGTAAGGTTAGGGGCAAAACCTCCTTCGTCTCCCACAGAGGTATTCAGCCCCTTGTCATGCAGAACTTTTTTGAGGCTATGATAAACCTCGGTTCCCAGCCGCAGGGCTTCACTGAAAGTTTCTGCTCCCACGGGAAGGATCATGAATTCCTGCACATCGACGTTATTGTCAGCATGGCGGCCCCCGTTTAAAATATTCATCATGGGTATGGGGAGCATGTTGCCGTGCACACCTCCCAGGTAGCGATAAAGAGGCAACCCCAGGGCACCGGCTGCCGCACGGGCAATACCCAGCGAGACGCCCAGTATGGCGTTTGCTCCAAGTTTAGACTTGTTCTCCGTGCTGTCCAATTCCAGCAATAGGTGATCAAGCCCACCCTGATCCAGTGCTTCCTTTCCTCTCAGGACAGGGGTTATCTTGTCATGGATATTTTGCAAGGCCAGGGTAACTCCTTTCCCCAGGTAACGATTTTTATCATTGTCGCGAAGCTCCACAGCCTCAAAAGTCCCTGTAGAAGCACCTGAAGGAACCGCCGCCCTGCCCAGGGCACCGCACTCCAGCACTACATCTACCTCTACCGTCGGGTTCCCTCTTGAATCGAGTATTTCCCTTCCGTGGATATTGGAGATTAAAGTACTCACAGGTTGCTCACCCCTTTCATAGTTTAACCTGTCAGCAGATGGATTCCCGCGTCACCCCAAGCATATCGATAGGACTGCAAGATGTGATTGCAGAGTTTAAAAAAGCGCTACTCCCTCCATCTGTCGTGGGACAGGCATAGAAAATAATTTTAAAATAGTAGGAGCTGCATCAGCCAATTTTCCTCTTTCGGCAAGTTTGAAGCTACCTGCTGCAGAAATAATAATAAAGGGGGTTTCATTATTATTATGGGCAGTATGGGGGGAGTCATCCGGCATCATCATTTTTTCTGCATTGCCATGATCGGAGGTTACCAGGACAATCCCACCTTTTTGGAGCACTCTTTCTACCACCCGTCCCAGTTGATAATCTACAGCTGCAGCCGCTTTTACCGCCGCCCCCAGGTTGCCTGTATGTCCTACCATATCGGTGTTGGCATAGTTCAGAACCACCAGGCTGTATTTCCCCTCCTCCAGTGCCCTTAGAACTTCATCCGTTACTTCCGGCGCACTCATCTCCGGCTGCAAGTCATAGGTCGGCACCTGGGGAGAAGGGATCAATTTTCTTTCTTCGCCGCTAAAAGGTTCTTCCCTGCCGCCGCTAAAAAAATATGTTACGTGGGCATACTTTTCCGTCTCCGCAATCCGCAACTGCTGCAATCCATGTTTAGAAAATACTTCCCCCAGGGTGTCAGTCAGATAATCTGGAGGAAAAGCTACAGGAGCCTGCAGCTCCCGGTCATACTGAGTAAAGCAAACATAATGTGGAAAAGGTGATTTCTCGCCCCTGGCAAAGCCATCAAAATCACTGACCAGGAAAGTTCTGCTGATCTGCCTGGCCCGGTCAGCACGAAAATTAAAAAAGATAAGGGAATCCTGCTCTTTTATTAGGGAAAGCGGCTTTCCTTTTTCCCCCACTATTACTGTGGGGAGAACGAATTCATCGTCTTCTCCTCTCCGGTAAGCGGCATCCAGTGCAGCTATTCCCCCAGCAGCTTTTTCTCCCTCGCCATAAACATAAGCACGATAAGCCTTTTCTATTCTTTCCCAACGATGGTCACGGTCCATGGTATAATAGCGCCCTACAATACTGGCCAGCACACCCGCGCCCAGGCTGGAAAACTTTTGCTCCAGTTCCTTTAAATAGGTCTCAGCTGCCCGGGGAGCAGTATCACGCCCATCCAAAACGGCATGGACATAAACTTCCTTCACCCCAATCCTTGCGGCCATTTCTAACAGGGCATAAAGATGAGTATTGTGGCTATGGACACCTCCATCTGAGAGAAGTCCCATCAGGTGCAGTGCTGCACCTTTTTCCCTGACCTTTTGCATGGCTTCCGACAAAACATCGTTATGGAAAAAACTACCATCCTCGATTGCTTTACTGATACGCATTATCTCCTGGTAGACTATTCGCCCTGCACCAAGGTTCAAATGCCCCACTTCCGAATTGCCCATCTGTCCAGGTGGCAGCCCCACCGCTTCCCCACTATTGACCAAGCGTGTAAAGGGGAAGTTCTGCTGGTAGTAATCCATGTTAGGGGTATGGGCCTGCAAAATGGCATTTCCCTGCTCTTCTTCACCCAGTCCCCAGCCATCCAGAATGACCAGCACCAGGAAACCATTGTTATCCCCTACCGACAAATCACCCTCTCCTCTCTTACCTAACAGCTTGTACCAGCTGAACAAAAACAGTTTCTTTTAAACTACTGCCGCCTACCAGGGCACCATCAATATTCTCCCGGGAGGTAAAATCCCTTATATTTTCTGGTTTGACGCTCCCACCGTAGAGAATTCGTACCTGCTGGGATAGGTCTCCCAACCTTTCCTGCAGTAAAGAACGAATAAAGGTCGCCACAGAAGCTGCATCTTCGGGATACGCGGCGGTTCCACTTCCGATTGCCCACACAGGTTCATAGGCTAACACCATTTTCCCCAGGATGTCCCTGTTTTCATCAACTTCCTTTAGGGCGGTAAGGAGCTGCTCCTGTACCACCTTTTCCGTTTCACCAGCACTACGCTGCTGCTGATTTTCCCCGACACAAAGAACAGGTATCAGCCCGAAGCTGAGCGCAGCGGAAAATTTTTGGGCAACAATGGCATCGTTTTCACCGAAATACCTGCGCCTCTCCGAATGCCCAATAATAGCATACTTGACGCCGCTTTCCTTAAGCATCAGGGGGGAAATTTCGCCGGTATAAGCCCCCTCTTTTTCCCAGTGCATATTTTGGGCACCCAAAAGCAGGTTACTATCTCCCATAAGACGCGACAGGCTCTCCAGGGCAATAAAGGGGGGACAGATTACCATCTCGACCTCTTTTACTGCCTTGACTTCCTCTTTAACACGTTCTACAAACATTTCTGCTTCAGCAGCGGTCTTGTACATTTTCCAGTTGGCTATAACCATACTCTGCCGCACGGCTCCGGCTGTACCCCCTGTCATGATCTGCTTCTACTCCCACTGTATTCCTGCAATACATCCAGGCCGGGCAGCTCCTTTCCTTCCCAGAACCTTAAGACAGCGCCTCCGCCCGTGGAGATATGCGTAATTTTATCGGTAAGATTGGCATTTACCAGGGCAGCTACCATATCTCCTCCACCGGTAATAGATTCGGCACCGGAGTTGGCTACAGCCCTGGCCACTTCTTCTGTTCCCAGGTGGAAAGGGGCAACCTCATAAGCTCCAAGAGGACCGTTCCAGATGACCGTCTCTGCTTTTGAGATGACATTCTGGAAAGCTTGTACCGTTTTGGGGCCGATATCCACCACGCTCCATCCTTCAGGGATCTGATCCACATCAACAACCCGGCTGCTGGCACCTTCCTCCAGTTCTTCCACAATAACCACGTCCTGTGGAAGCATTATCCGGGCGCATTTTTTGCCGTTTTCTCTTAAAACTTCCCCGGCCATCTCCAGCTTGTCTACTTCATATAGAGAGCCGCCTATCGATAATCCGCTGGCTTTCAAGAAAGTGTTGGCCATGGCTCCCCCCAGTAATAAATTATCGGCCTGCTGCAGAAAAAAGCGGATGACACCAATCTTATCGGCCACTTTGCTGCCACCAAGGATAGCGACCAGGGGTCGTGCAGGATTAATTTTGCTTTTTTCCAGGTAAAGGATTTCTTTTTCCATCAGTAAACCGGCTACAGCAGGTATATATGCTGCGATTCCACAGGTGGAAGCATGAGCGCGGTGGGCAGTTCCAAAAGCGTCATTTACGAAATAATCAGCCAGGAGGGCCAGCTTACGGGCAAATTCCGGCTCATTTTTTTCTTCCCCAGGTTCAAAACGTATATTTTCCAGGAGGAGAACCCCGCCTGGCGGCAAGTTGGCAACCGCTTTTTCTACTTCTTCCCCTATCACTGCGTCAGTTTTTAAAACTCCTCTACCCAGCAGCTGTGCCAGCCGTTCGGCTACGGGATCCATTTTTAGCTCTTCCAAGGCTCTTCCTTTAGGTCTTCCCAGGTGGGAAGCAACAATAATCCTGGCGCCTTTATCTATCAGGTATTCCAGGGTAGGCAAGGAGGCACGCATCCTGGTATCATCCATTACCTCTCTTTCTTCCGACAAGGGAACATTAAAATCGACGCGCAAAAAAACTCTTTTCCCCTCCACGGGTAAATCTTTTACAGTCAACTTAGACATTGCTCTGGACACCCCTAAGTATTATTTTAGAATAGCGCTACAGCTTATAACCCCTGGGCAGCCAGGTAGGCAGCCAGATCCAAAACCCGCAGCGAATATCCCCATTCGTTATCGTACCAGGCCAATACTTTGACCATCCTGTTATCCACAATCATGGTGGAAAGGGCATCAACTACCCCCGAAAACGAATTTCCTTTATAGTCGATGGAAACCAGCGGCTCGAATGAAACATCAAGAAAACCTTTCAGGTGGCCACGGGAAGCCTCCACGAAGGCATTGTTCACCTCTTCCGCGGAGGCCCCTGTTTCTAGCTCGGCAACCAGGTCCACCACAGAAACGGCAAATGTAGGAATCCTGATGGCAGCACCGTTAATTTTACCTTCCAGCTCAGGCAGCACCAAACCTACATTTCGGGCCGCACCTGTGGTTGTAGGTATCATGGAAACACCGGCAGCCCTGGCCCTGCGCATATCTTTGTGGGTTATATCCAACAGGCGCTGGTCATTGGTATAGGAGTGTACGGTTGTCATAAGTGCCCGTTTTATACCAAATTCAGCCTGCAGGACTTTTACAACTACGGCTAAACAATTAGTGGTACAGGAAGCATTAGATATCACAGAATGTTGAGTGGGGTCATAGTCATTTTCGTTTACTCCCATGACAACTGTCAGATCAACGCCTTTTCCCGGGGCGGTAATAATCACTTTTTTAGCGCCACCCTGGAAATGTGCCGCCGCTTCTTCTTTACTGTTAAAGGCACCGGTGGCTTCCAGGACAATTTCAGCTCCCACTTCTTTCCAATCCAACCCGGACGGATCCCTTTCAGCCAGAATAGCAATTCTTTTTCCGTCTACCAACAGGTTCTGCCCCTCAGCCTTAACTTCCTTCTCTAAAGTCCCATAAACACTGTCATACTTCAGTAAATGTGCCAGAATTTCAGGGTCTCGTACACTGTTTATGGCGACAACCTCGACTCCTGGGTGCGAAAAAGAAGCCCTCAGGCAGGATTTTGCCACCCTGCCAAACCCGTTAATCCCCACTTTAACGGACATACTTTCTGCCTCCTTAAATTTGTAATTATTGCTGCCTGTTTACTATACCTTATCTTTTCCTTCCATTTCCTAAAAATGCCGTCCTTCCTACCCTCCTCCGTCATACAGCTCCATAATCCGGTTAGCTGCCCCTTCGTCCAAAACCAGAAGATCCCGGGGATGATTGCCTACCACGGCTACAATAGCTTCCGCCTTTTTTCTTCCACCAGCCACCACAATAATGTTACGGGCCTTTTCACCAAGTTCTTCCAGGTAAAACCCCAAGCTGGGTATACGTTCCACTATCTCTCCCTGGCTGTTGAAGAAAAGGCCGAAAACCTCTCCCACAGCACCTTTTCTTTGCAGTCTTTCTATCTCGCCCGGGCCTGCTCCCCGGCGTGCGGCCATATCTTCAGCTGTTCCTATACCGTGGACCAATACTCTGGCAGAATTAATGAGCTCTAAAATCTCTTGTGTTTTAGTGTCCTGCAGCAGCATCTCCAGTGCTTCCTGGCTCAATGAATCAGGCAGATGAAGAAGGCGATAATTGGTCTTGAGTTTCCTGGCCACCCGGGCAGCGATAGTATTGGCCTGGTATTCCACCTCTTCGCCCAGCCCACCCCTGGCAGGCACCACAGTTATACCTTCAGGAGCGGGAACAAAAGGTAACATTTCGGCGACGGCAGCACAGGATGTTCCCCCAGAAACGGCCAACACCATCTCCGGTTCCAGGCACTCCCGCAAGATTTTGGCGGCAGCACGACCCATCTCCGGCAGTACAAACTCATCACTCTCCAGGTTTCCTGGCACCACGATCACTCGCTTTACTTTAAGCAGCTGCAAAAGCTTTTCTTCCAACAGGGTAATACCCAGGAAATATTTCAGGTAGGGCGGAAAAACCTTGACAAGGTTTTCGCCGGTAGTAGTGGGCAAAAGACCTCTTTTATCAACTGTAACCAGGCCCTGCTCTCTTAGCACTTCGATTTCGTTGCGCATCACCCTTTCACCCACTTGAAAATAAGAAGCCAGGGCGCGGCGACCGAGAGGGGCTGAGTAGAATATTTTCCGCAGCAAACGGTATCGATTTACAATAATTTCGGGAAATTCCGGCGCCAGTAGCGCCAGGTATTCTTGACCGGGTTCATGTAAGGTCAAAAACATACCCCCTTTCCGCTGCAGA
>SLJK01000056.1 GCA_007135125.1 Syntrophomonadaceae bacterium
TAGGGAAAAAATTTGTAGTTTTAGAAGGATTATTTTGATAAAACACGAAATTCAATTTATTGATGTTGTCAAGAATATTGGCATTAATAACGAAAATATCTTTACTTACTGTTTTTCATCCTCTCTGTAGTAGGCAAAAACTGTGCAGGAATTGAATATCTAAATTAATGGTCAATACTTGTTGAAGGAGGCTCATTGTAATGGAAGTATTAAAAGTTTCTGCAAAATCAAATCCTAATTCTGTAGCAGGTGCATTGGCAGGAGTACTAAGGGAAAACGAAGGGGCTGAAATACAGGCGATTGGCGCAGGGGCACTTAATCAAGCTATTAAAGCAGTAGCCATTGCCAGGGGCTTTATGGCACCTAGCGGTGTTGACCTGGTTTGTATTCCTGCTTTTGTTGATATTCAAATAGAGGGAGAGGAAAGAACGGCTCTTAAATTGATTGTAGAACCCCGCTAAAAAATGGTTGATAAATGTGTAAAAAAATATTATTTGCGTTTATGCAATATAGAGTCATTAGGCGAACCATACCGTTAGAGAGAGCACGAGTAGGCTTAGAAGAGCCAGAAAAAAATTGCCTGTTAAAGTTCAGTTTTGCTAAATGATTAAATAGAGGATTTTAGTCGTTTTTTGGGGGTTGCGCTATTTGCATGTAACCCTCTTATATGTTAGAATATTCTTGCAGTTATTGGAATAGAAGGCTATCTCTTCCGGGGGTGGTGAAATTCCATGAGGGAATTTAGGTGTATCTTCAGTTGTGGTGACATGAGACGTTTTCTATCTCCTTTTGTGTGGAGAAAAGAAGAGGAGAATCTGGAATTAGTCTTTAATGCTTTTGGACTTATTTGTGATAAATGTGGGGCGGTTGCCTTGGATCCCAGGGAAGGGTGGCGTATCCATCAACTGGTGCAGCAGGAAATCGGAGGTGACGGCTCTAAAAAGGAAGGAAATGTCTGCAACTGAAAAATACAAAGTTCAATAAGGCACTTGAATTTACCTGAAAAAATATTGACTTAGGCGAATTGTGGGATTTGAAAAGGAATGCTTTTCTTTTAGTTTTTCTATGTGGTAGTGTCACAGCAGCAAGTATGCAGCTTTGGCCTCCCCTTTTGCAACAAATTATGGGGGAGGTTTTTTGTGTTTATAAAAAAATAAGAAATGTCGGGGGTTGCATATCAGGTTGCTTTAGTGCAGTATATTTATAATCAGCATAACAGGTGGTGTTAATAATGAGCATCTATCTGGGAATAATTGGTTCTGGTGATTGTGATTCAAGTACAGCTCAACTTGCTTTTGAAGTTGGCAAAGAGGCTGCACGTAAAGGGGCCGTGATAGTCTGTGGCGGTCTGGGAGGGGTTATGAAAGCTGTTTGTCGTGGCTCTAGTGAAGTGGGGGGGATATCCCTTGGCATTTTACCCGGACATAAAAAAATGGAAGCAAATCCCTATGTAAGTTATGTTTTTACAACAGGCCTTGGTGAGCTTCGTAATTTTCTGGTAGTCCGCTGCAGCGATGTTCTTATAGCTGTTGCAGGAGAATACGGAACACTCTCAGAGATGGCTATAGCCTTAAAAGAAGGAAAACACGTTATAGCTTTACAACCTCGCTATCAATTGGAGGGTGTTATTGTAGCAGCTGATCCCAAAAATGCGGTAGAATTGGCTTTGCAAAAAGTGATAGGATAAAGCAGGAATTTGGTTATTAAAAGCGAAAAACCACATAAACTTCCACTACCGTACTTATGTTGTTTTCTATTTAACATTTCCGTAGGAATTTTTGAAGCTTCTTGTAAAAAAGCATATTACTTTTCTAAGGAGGTAATTATCAATGGATCTTCACGATAAGTTTTGTGGGGCACTTTTAGGTACTCATGCCGGGGATGCATTAGGTATGCCGCTTGAGGGGGCCTCTGCAGCTTCAATAAAGAAGCGCTATGGCGAAGTAAGAGAGATGCTGGAAGCCCGGCTGGGGAAGGGAACATATACCGACGATACGGAAATGATGATTGCCCTGGCCGAGAGTCTGCTGCGTTGCGGTGATTTTGACGGTGCAGATCTGGCCAATGCATTATTAGAAAATTTTAGCTTGGAGAGGGGGTATGGCACTGGCAGTAAGCGTGCCATGGAATTGATTCGTGCAGGCACTAACTGGGAAGAGGTTGGTAAGAGAATTTTTAAAGACGGTTCCTACGGTAATGGTTCGGCCATGCGTATAGCGCCGGTAGGATGCCTTTATCATCATGATTTACATAAGTTAAAAAAAGTGGCCTATGCTTCCAGTTCCGTAACACATGCCCACCCCTGGGGCAAAGAAGGTGCTTTCCTGCAGGCTCTTGCTGTAGCTAAGGCAGTAGCATCTGACCCGGAGGACGTGCTGGATAGAACCAAATATTTGCAGGACCTGAAAAATGAGTTTTCTGCAGATTCACCGTACCTTGCTTCGTTAGAGGTTATAGAGGAGCATATCCAAATAAAACCGGATGTAGAAGAGGTTGTAGCAAAGCTTGGCAATGACAGCAGGGCTATGAATTCTGTGCCTACAGCAATTTATGCTTTTTTGACTCATAACCATAGTTTTGAAGAAACAGTTGTGTATGCTGTAAGTATTGGTGGGGACACTGATACTATTGGAGCTATGGCCGGTGCTATAGCTGGTGGATACAGAGGCAAAAGCGCCATCCCATCACGTTGGTTAGATGTTCTGGAAAGAGGAACCAAAGGGGCCAACTATATCGAAGAACTGGCAACGGGGCTTTATAACTTGCATGAAGAAATCGTCAACCAGCGGTAGACACTCTTCTGGCCATGTAGTATAATAAGCCTAATTATGACATGGTTAAGAATGTTTATCTACGGAGGTTTAGTTAAACGATGGAAAGAGTTCAGTTTTATGATACCACTTTACGGGATGGTGCTCAGAGAGAAGGTATTTCCTTTTCCGTTAGCGATAAGTTGCAGATAGTAAAACTTTTAGATGAACTGGGTCTGGATTATATAGAAGGGGGCTGGCCCGGTTCCAATCCCAAAGATCTGGAATTCTTCTCGCGTATTAAGGATATTTCTCTCTATAATGCTCGGATTTCTGCTTTTGGCAGTACTCGTCATGCACACGTAGAGGTAAGCACTGACGAAAACGTTAGAGCTATGCTGGAGGCAGACACCCCCGCTGTTACTGTAGTTGGAAAAAGCTGGGATTTTCATGTTTTCCATGCTCTGGGAACTACAATTGATGAAAACCTGGCTATGATAGCTGATACGGTTCACTACTTGAAAAAGAATAGCCGCGAAGTTATCTTTGATGCTGAACATTTTTTTGACGGGTATAAAAGCAATCCTCGCATTGCGATGGATACACTTAAAGCTGCGGCGGAAAGCGGAGCAGATAGTATTGTTCTGTGCGATACTAATGGGGGGGCTATGCCCCTTGAATTACAGCAGATTATTAGCGAGGTAACAAAAGAAATCGATATCCCGTTGGGGATTCATGCTCATAACGATTGTGGTATGGCTGTGGCAAATTCTATTATAGCCGTACAATCGGGAGCAGTGCAAGTTCACGGAACCATTAATGGTTATGGAGAAAGATGTGGTAATGCCGATCTTTGTACGGTAATACCTGATATGTATTTCAAATTAAAGATGGAAGGACTCGATAAATTACAAGTTAAAGAGATAACCAGGATTTCCAAGGTGGTGGCTGAACTGGCCAACATGGTTCCCCAAGATAATCAGCCTTTTGTGGGCAGAAATGCTTTTGCTCACAAAGGGGGCATCCATGTTGATGCAGTTGCCAAGCATGCCAAGACTTATGAGCATGCCGATCCTGAAGAAGTTGGCAACAAAAGACGCGTTCTGGTTTCCGAGCTGTCCGGAAAAAGCAATATTCTATTCCAAGTTAAGGAAAATAAAGATAGGCTTTTAAAAGATTTTCCCGAAGCAAAAGATGTTTTAAAGGTACTGAAAGACATGGAACACCAGGGGTATCAGTTTGAAGGAGCAGAAGGTTCTTTCGAACTTTTAATCTGGAAAACATTAAAAGCTTACAAGCCTCTTTTTAAACTGGAAGGGTTTCGCGTGACTGTCGACAAACAAAGGCGTGGTGAAGATCTTTATGTCGAAGCCACAATTAAGGTTAAAGTGGGAGAGAGAATGGCCCACACCGCTGCTGAAGGAAATGGGCCGGTTAATGCAATGGATAATGCCCTGCGTAAAGCTCTGGAAGATATCTACCCTGCTTTAAAACATATCAAATTGGTAGATTACAAGGTAAGAGTGCTGGATGGAAACGAAGCTACTGCTGCAAAGGTAAGAGTTTTGATTACCTCAGAAAACGGCAATAAGCGGTGGGGCACGGTAGGAGTATCGGAAAATATAATCGAGGCCAGTTGGATAGCCCTGGTTGACAGTATTGAGTACGGTTTGCTTTATGAAGAGATACCTTCTTTTGTGAATTTTAAAGAAGCAATAAAAAAGTTAACCTTTGAAGAAGAATATGTTGTTACTTCCCCACATTAAATATAAATGAATTGTCAGCTAGCCCACTAAATGCTACAAGCAGTATTTTCGTTATGATAGGCACTATGTGTTGCTTTTAAGGAGGTCTTGTGATTGACAAAAAAAACGGATTTTTTGCATGGTCTTGCCACGGGTATAGGTAGTATGCCCCATGAAGAGGCAGAACCCGCATTGGAGCTTATTAGAAAAACCCTTCCCTATGGCCCTCACTGGCCGCAGCTTCCAGAGCGGGGAAGTACAGAGAGCTTTGTAAGGCAGTACCTTACCCCGTTACAAAAGCTGGAAATTATAAATACGGAAGAGGGGGGAACCCCCTTTTTTTATGACCAGCAGGAAGACTGGATAGAAAAAGAGGA
>SLJK01000092.1 GCA_007135125.1 Syntrophomonadaceae bacterium
CTGGCAGAAGCATTAGAAGATGGTCTTGTCGGTGGCGCTGCCGTTGATCACTTTTTTCCTGACCCTCCTCCCTCGGAGCATCCCTTGCTGAATTTAACGGAGAAAGCCCAGGATAAATTGATCGTGAGCCCTCATATTGCAGGGGTTACAGCCGGGTCTTTTAGCCGTATGCTAAAAAAGGCACAGGAAAATATCCACAGGGTAGCAGCAGGTGATGCCCCTGAGTTTGTGGTAAACGGAATAGGTCAGGCGAGGTCCGGCAACAAATAATGTGGAAATGAATAATAAAACCACCTTTTGGAAATATTTTGCCCAAAAAGCGGGCGGGAAGGTGGTTTTTTATTGAATAGAAGTGGGCCGGGAGTCCAGATTGTTTTGCCCCACCTAAAATAGATCATAAACTGGAAATGCTTAGTAATAAAAGGAGCCGCGGAATAAACAGATGAAACAGCAGAGCGAACAACTCGGAACAGAACAGATACCGAAGTTGCTATATAAATTGAGCCTCCCCGCAATTGTAGGTTTGCTGGTTATGGCTTTTTATAATATTGTCGATGCTATTTACGTGGGCTGGGGAGTGGGAACTCTGGGCGTAGCAGCCCTTACCATAGCATTTCCCGTGCAGATGCTGGTGACCGCACTGGGAGGAGCCATAGGTATAGGTGGAGCTTCTGCCATATCCAGAAGGCTCGGTGCAGGTGAAACGGACAGGGCCGATCAAATATTTGGCAACATAATTGCTATTCTTGTGGTGGTTAGTGTTTTGGGAGTTATACTCGGTATGGTTTTTCTTACCCCCATGCTCTATTTATTTGGCTCCAGCGATACTATTTTGCCTTATGCCAGTGAATATGTGGGAGTAATTCTCTACGGGATTGTTTTTTTTGCTACCCTTTTTACTCTAAACAATGTGGTCCGGGCGGAAGGTAATGCCAAGATTGCCATGTTTACCATGATCTTGTCCGCCGGATTAAATATTGCCTTAACGCCGGTTTTTATTTTTGTGCTGGATATGGGAATTCGGGGCGCGGCTTATGCCACGGTTTTATCCCAAGGGGTGGCTGTTGTTTATTTGGTCTACTATTTTGCATCGGGTAAGAGCACTCTTTCCTTCAAGGTTGCGAATCTCACTCCCAGGCTTAGTATTATCGAAGAAATTCTGGCCATTGGCACTTCAGCTTTTGCCCGCCAGGCATCACTAAGCATTATGTTGATTGTTGCCAACAACATGTTAAGTATACACGGTGGTGATCTGGGAGTTGCTGTTTTCGGCATAATAAACCGTGTAATGATGCTCAGCATTATGCCTTGCCTGGGCATAGTACAGGGTATGCTGCCCATTGTCGGGTTCAATTATGGGGCTCGTCAACACCATCGTGTCAGTGAAACAATTCTTTTAAGCATTAAGGTGGCCACACTTATTGTTTGTGTTACTTTCCTGGCAATCATGATTTTCCCCCAGCTGATCATGTCGATCTTCACCGACGATACGGAAGTAATTGCAATGGGCCAAGGTGCTTTGCGTATTGTTTTTATGCTGGTTTTGACCGCGGGTATACAGGTGGTCTCGGGAGCGGTTTTCCAGGCCATAGGACAAGCCAGGGCTGCTTTTATATTATCGGTAGCCCGGCATGGGCTGTTTTTGCTCCCCCTGCTGTTGCTGCTCCCCTTCTTTTTCCAGTTAACGGGGGTATGGCTGGCCTTTCCCCTGGCAGATCTTATGGCTTTTCTGTTATCGGCATGGTATATTAAACATAACCAGGAGCTTTTCTTTCCTGCAAAGCTCCGGCAATGGTCTTACAGTGTAAGCAGCAGCGATCAAACACCCTAACGCAATAGTGTTTCTTAGTGTACTATTCCTCTAAAGTCGTTTCCCGGTGTTCTATGTTTTTCGGACTGTAGGATCTTTCTAAAATGAAGGCAGGAGTTCCGGAATTTTTAACGAATTATTAGACAAATTAAATGATTTCTTTAATTATTTCTATGCTATATATGAAAAGGTATTGAAAGGATCCGGGCTGTCTGCATCTGTTATTTGAAATGTTTTTATGCTTATTAAAGGGGGCAAAGAGATGAAGTATAACGAGGTTGTGGAGACTATGTCACCAAAAGATTTACAGAAATTGCAATTGGAGAAATTCCAAAAGCAGTTGCAACATATTTACAAGAATCCATTTTTTAAAAAACTTTATGAACAGGAAAATTTTCACCCGCAACAAGTAAAGGAATGGCAAGATATCAAGAGAGTGCCCTTTACCTATAAAAAATATCTGCGAGATAATTACCCGCTGGGTTTGTTAGCAACAAACTGGGATGATGTGGTCCGCGTTCACCTTTCATCTGGAACTTCTGGTATTCCTACCCCCATGGTTTATACAAAAAATGACCTGGATTCCTGGAGCGAATGTATGGCCAGGGGACTTATAGCTGCCGGTCTGAGGTCCAATGATATTGTTCAACAATCTCACGGATACGGGCTTTTTACCGGCGGTTTTGGCTTTCACTATCCCCTGGAACGCATCGGGGCCAAAGTTATTCCTACCGGAGCAGGCGGGACTGAGAGACAAATCAGGCTGATGCAAGAATGGGGCTCCACTGCATTTGTAAGTACACCTTCTTATGCGGTCTATATTGCGGAGACCGCCATGGAAAAAGGAATCAATCCCGCCCGCGACTTACAGTTGAGGTTGAGTTTCCACGGTGCCGAACCCTGTTCAGAGGGGCTGAAGCAGAGGATTGCCAACCTTCTGGGCTTAAAAGAGCACGGGAAAGAAGGGGGGGCACGGGTTACCTACGGGTTGACGGAAATGGGAGGTCCCATAGTGATGGAATGTGCCCATGAAAAAGGAGTACATGTCTGGGCGGACCACTATCTGGTGGAAGTGATTGATCCGGATACTCTTGAGGAGGTGGAACCGGGTCAACCCGGGGAATTGGTGTTGAGTAATCTTAACTATGAAGCCATGCCCTTTCTGCGTTACCGGACCCGGGACCGTGTCTTAGTGGATTTTGAACCATGTTCATGTGGCAGGACGCACCCCAGGATCACCCAGTTTTTGGGTAGGGTTGACGATATGATCCTGGTAAGCGGGACGAATGTTTTTCCCAGCCAGGTGGAATATGTTCTTTTGAGGCATGATAAGTTAAGCGAGAACTGGCAGCTAATCGTAGATGAGAAAAAAGGACTGCATACGCTTAAAGTTGAGGTAGAACCTGTGTCCGGAGCGGAGCTAGATGATAAGTATGTTGCAGGAGTAGAAAAAGAAATGCGGGATTATTTATTAATTAAGTGTAATGTTGACATAAAGCCTGTAGGGTCCCTGCCTCGCTTTGAGGGCAAGTCGAAACGCGTCATTGATCGGCGGACCTCTTAAAAAGGCAGCTATAGCTTGCCGCTATTGGAGATATGCCAAAGAAGAGAAGCTTCCTACATTTTTTTGGGGAGTTGATTAAGTAGAAAATAATATCTTTAAATTACACAGATTATCATTTAATATGCTATAATTAACTCGTTAAGATTAATATTTGCCAAGTTAATTAGGGGAGGAATGGGCAAATGAAGCGGGATAGGGGAGTATTTTGGAGGGTGGCAGCACTGTTATTGATAACACTGCTGCTGTGGGGGTCAATTGGATTTGCGGAAACCGGTGAAAGGGTTGTTTCGCTGGGAGCGGACCTGGACGTGGGCCAGCGAGCGGAGATGCTCAGTTATTTTGGTGTGGAAGAAGATAGGGTCAACATCATAGAAGTAACCAACCAGGAAGAGTATCAATACCTGGAAGGTGTTGCCGGCCGGGAACAGATCGGTACGAGGGCCATCTCTTCGGTCTACTTGGAACTTCTCCCGGATGGGGAAGGAAGTAAGGTGCGGACCCATAACATTACCTGGGTTACCCCTGAAATGTATACGGCAACCTTACTCACGGCAGGGGTGGAGGATGTGCTGGTTACCGCAGCCGCTCCTTTTCCTGTTTCGGGGACCGCTGCTTTGACCGGTGTGGTTAAGGCGTTTGAGGAGGTTACCGGTGAAAGCCTCTCGGAAGAGAATAAGCGAGTTGCCCATGAAGAAATTATTATCCTTGGCGAGCTGGCGGAAGAGGCGGACGATACAGATCAGACAACCGAGCTGCTGCAGAGGGCAAAAGAAGAAGTGTTAAGCAACCGCCCCCTGGATAGCGAACAGATCGAAGAGATAATTCGCCGACATGCAGGTGAACTGGAGATCCAGTTGAGTGAAGAACAGGTTGCTCAGTTGACCCGTTTCCTGGAAAAATTTAATGAACTTGACATAGATGTGCAGGAGCTGCGCAGACAGATAGAGCACTTTGCGGCGGACCCTGCCACCAGGTCTTTTTTTGCCGCAGCCCTGGAGTTACTTGCTGATTTTTTTATGATGATTGTCGAGATGCTGCGACGATAATTAACCTGCCTGGCGTGAGAGTAAATTGTAAGTGCATATGCTGAAAAATTAAAGGTTTTTAAGGGATATAACGATTCCCTTTGCTTCTACGTCAATACAAAAACAGGTGTGGAGAGAAAGCACCTGTTTTTGTATTGACGTGCACCTGTCTGTTTGACTATTCCATAAAAATGATGCTACAATTATGGTTAACCCGACTGGTTATAATGTCTGGTTTAACCATAATTGTATAAGCAAATTTTTAGGAACGGGAATAAGAAGATATGGACACTTCCGGTCTCCAAAAGTTCATAAGGGATAACAGTCTCAGGGCGGAAAACGTGTATTTACTATTAGGGATTTCCTGTCTTGTGAAAGTATTGCTTTTTTCGCTGCTGGTTGAGAGACCTGTGATGGGTTGGGAATGGGAGATAAAAACCATTCCTAC
>SLJK01000100.1 GCA_007135125.1 Syntrophomonadaceae bacterium
CATTGGATGACTTGCGTTTTCGCTACGGGGAAACGCAGAATTTTTTTAGTAAGAATTTACACTATCACTTATCCACCGAAGAGCTTGCTTCTGCCAACCGGTGTATGGAAGGTTGGGTAGCCGGGCTGCAAATGGCCTCTATCCTGCTAAGCTCTGCGCCTGATAAAAAACGTCTTTTTTATGATTTCCCGGGTAATCAGCGCTATATCATGGACTTTTTTTTCGAGGAAATCGTGGGCCGGCAGACGGACACAGTACAAGAATTTTTATTGCAGACATCCGTACTGCAAAGAATGAACGGTTCTTTATGTGATGCGCTGACCGCCCGTGAAGATGGACAGGAAATGCTTGAACAGCTGGAACAGCAAAACCTGTTTATTTTCCCGCTTGACAGAAAACGCTACTGGTATCGGTATCACCATCTGTTTGCCGGGGCTTTGAAGTTGCTTCTGCAAAAAAATGACCCGGACCTCATTGGCCGTTTGCACCAAAAAGCGGGCGAGTGGTTTGAAAGAAACGGGTATTACAACGAGGCGATTCATCCGGCCCAAGATTTGGCTTTTCTATGCCTGGGCATTGATGATCTCCGGAAAATTGGATGAGGCCGATTCATGCTGCAGGGAACTGGAGGAGTTCACTCGGGACGACAACAGGGTAACCCTGATGGAAGAAAAATCAACCCTTGGTTTTATCGAGAGTGAGATCGCGATCTTCAAGAGCGGTTTGGCATTTTCCCTGGGAAAAAGTAATGCCATCGAAGATTACATCCGGGCGATGCAGAATGTGCACAAAGAAAGCTTGCCCTTAGCAGTTTCAAGGCGATTGGAATGATTATTTTGCGATTACCATAGTGCCAGCTATTACCGCTGAAGAAGGGATGGAAATGGTCAAGCGGATGATGAGATAAACCGGGTTGACAGGGGGATGACAGGGGGACGGGGTACGTGTCAACTTTTTGCCTGGGTACCTGTCAACTTTATTTGCCTGAACAGGCTACTTTCTAACAAAAACACACCCCGGTTATCTTTTCATTACCGGGGTGTGTTTTGATTTTTGACTGATAAACAAGTATGCTGAGTTTAACCGGTATGCGTTGCAGCAAGCATTATTTCAAAGTGGTGCAAGGAAGCTTGTCAACTTTTATTAGCGGTCTTGCCGAGGAGTGTAACTGATAAAATATACAAGTCTTAGATAGAATATAGCGTTATTATTCCCCTTTCGTCGAGTAAATTTTGAAGCAACTAAATTTGTGAGTTTGCCTGTTTGATTAAAAGATGATATATTGAATACGATTCATTTTTTAATTTATGCTTTATTAATGGAAATAAGAGAACTTAAATGAATGTAGGTAAAAAGATGCTGCCAAAACAGAAAGAAAAAAAGATTAAAATTTTTGAAGCTGCCAGAGAAATATTTGCAGAAAAAGGTTACGAAAATACAACAATGTCACAAATTGCCTTCGCATCTAATGTGGCTATCGGAACAATATACGAGTATTTTGATAATAAAGAGGAGCTATTTTTCTATGTTGCCGCTGAAAGATACGAAACATTTGATAAAGAGCTCAAAATTCAGTTGTCAGGTATTAAAAGTGCTTTTGACAAAATAAGAAAATACATCTGGTTCTATTTTTATTATTTTCAAAAAGACCCGGTATACGCTGAACTTTGGTTATTTAACATAAGATTGAATAAACGACTTTCTGCAAGCAATGAGCATCCCTGGATGCAGCAATCTGGTAGAGTTATTATTGACATGTTAAGAGAAGGACAAGCTGAAGGTATTGTCAGGCAAGATGTATCCTTATATGTAATAAGACACATGATTCTGGGCTCATTAGAACATGCTATGACCCGCTGGCTCCTTAAGGGAAAAGTGTATGATGTGCTGCCTTACAGCGAAAATATTTCCGATCTTATTATAGAAGCTATCAAAAAGCGGAGTTAAGTTTACAGGATGGGGGGCTGAAAAAAAATTAGATATGCAGAGGCAGGGTATAATTTAGAGATTGATTTATCCCGGGGGAACATAGAAAGGGTGGAAACGGACCCGGGATTAAAGGAGCTGTACCTGGGAGGGCAGGGTACGGCCGCAAAAATCCTCTGGGACAGGGTCCCGCCCGAGGTGGGGCCCTTTTCACCCGCTAACCTGCTGATCTTCAGCACCGGCCTTCTACATGCCACCCCGGTTCCCGGTGCCAACCGTACCGTCGTCAATACTTTCTCGCCCCAGACTAATCTATTTGCCCATTCCGTAATGGGAGGATTTTTTGGCCCGGAGCTGAAGTATGCCGGTTACGATAAGATTATTATCCAGGGCCGGGCACCACGGCTGGTATATGTATGGATAAACAATGCTAATATTGAAATTCGTGATGCCACCCACCTGGAGGGCAAAGGCGCCCAGGAGACTGCCGAGCTCATCAGAAAAGAGCTGGGGGAACCCAGGGCCCAGGTGGCCGCCATCGGGTTGGCCGGTGAAAACAGGGTCTACATGTCCAGCATCGAGCATGCCTGCTCCAGCGCTTCCCGGGGGCCGGGGCCGGTCATGGGGGACAAGAGGTTAAAGGCCATAGCGGTCCGTGGCACCAAGGATATCAACACCGCAGCGCAGGCCGAGCTCTACGAACAATGCCTCCTGCTGGCCAGGGAGATTTATGAAAACCCCTGGTGCGGGGATACCATGGCCCATATGGTTGATGACACTTTTCACCACGATAATTTTTCCTGGGGCAATGCCCGGGTGCGCATAAAGGGCTACTGGAATAAAGAAATCGAAGAGAAGTGGAAAGCCCTTACCGAAGACGTGGTGCTGCGCTGGACTGCTTGCTTTAACTGTCCGAAAGATTGCCACCTGGTTGTCTCGTACCCGGGAAGGCCGAGATATTTCTTGAAATGTTTCGGGAAAGATACTTACCATATGGCGGCCTTCAAGGAGCTGGATTTCAGTTATGATATTTTGGGAGTTACCCAGGAATACGGTCTGGATTCTTACTCGACCCCGCAGGTCCTGGCTTTTGCCGTTGAACTGTACGAGGCCGGCATATTGACCGACCGGGAACTGCCGGGGTTTCCCTCCGACAACGGGGAGCGGTTTTTCTATCTCGTTGAAAAAATAGTAAGGCGGGAAGGGATCGGGGACATCCTGGCTAACGGCGTTTACTGGGCGGCTCGTCAGATTGGCCGGGGCGCGGAGAAATACGACCATAATACTACAAAAAAATTTGAGCAGGTGCCCATCAAACTGGGGAAGCTAAATCCGCCTTATTATCTGATGATAGCCACCGGGGAGAAAATGACCATCACCCAGATTGAAGGGTCTTTCCCCCAGGATCCCCTTCCAACCAGGGAGGAAAGAGAAGAATTTGTAAAAGGGTGGAAGGCACTTCCCAACGAGCAGATCAAACAAATTTTTCTGGAATGGGAAAAACGACACGACCTCTCGATTGAAGCTTCCTGCCTTATTTGCGATTGGAACGAAATAATGCACTATATTGATGACGCCGTGGGGCTGTGTGCCTATCTTTCCTCATTCGACGGACAATACGGGGGGAAGCCCCCCTACCATATACATAATATACCGCACCTGCTAAAACTTACAGCGGGGATGGAGCTCGATAAAGACGGTCTGTGGAAGATAGCCAGCAGGAATCGCAACCTGGTCAGGGCACTTAATGTAAGAAGAGGTTTGCGCAGGGCGGATGAAAGGCCGCCCGAGGATCACTGGGCGGTCAGGGACCATGAATTTGAGCAAGAGCTTCTTGACGCCTATTATGAATTCAAAGGCTGGACCCGGGAGGGCATCCCTACTAAAGAGACGCTGGATGAGTTGAAGCTGGATTACGTTAGCGAAGACTTTATTAAAAGAGGGATCTTAACCGGCAGCGATAGCTCTGCCCACAGCATCCCCGCTAAATAAGAGATGACATAGAAAATATACTAAAATATACTAAAATATAGTCAGGGTAGTATACTATACGAGAGGAAGTGTCTTACGTCGGGGATGAAATCATCGATATTGGTGTAATGAAGAGAGTGGGTCTTGCCGTAGCTCCTTCAGATGCACAGAATATGGCCCATGAAGTGGCACACTGGATTACCAGGAAGGCCGGTGGGAAAGGTGTTGCAAGAGAGCTGGCTGAGTTTATCCTGGAAGCGCAGGGTAAATGGGTGCCTTTCAGTGAAAAAGTAATGAGCAAAGGCTGGTAAATAATTCTTCTTAGCGAGAAAAATTTATTTGGAGTTTCTTTGTATAGATGCTGCTATAAAGCGGTTAATCTCTTTTTTCTCCCCGTTTTCCCCGTTCATTGTGCTTCTTCCTCAACATCTCCGCAGCCAAAAGCCCCTAACAGGAAAATCAAAGTAATGGCCATTGACAGAGGGACGCATTGACAGAGGGACGGGGTACCTGTCAACTTTTCCCCTGGGTACCTGTCAACTTATTTGCCTGAACAGGCTACTTTCTATCAAAAACACATCCCGTTTAATCTTTTCATTCCCGGGGCATTTTGTGAATTTTGACTGCAAAACAAATATGTCGTTTCAATCTTGGGAAACGCAGCAGTAGGGTGATATATTTGTTAAATCCAGACAGGAAGTACTATCTCAAAATTTTTGAACCAGTAGCGGCGAACAAGCTTCCTAAAATGTTTTATAATATCTCCACAGCTATCTATATTTGGGGGTTATATCTTTGCAATATCGTTCTTTCGGCAGTTCGGGTTGGCAGGTTTCGGCACTTGGATTTGGTTGTATGAGACTGCCCACTTATGACAATAACCCCATGAGTGGGAATGTAAATGAGGAAGAAACCATCAAAATGGTCCGTTATGCTATA
>SLJK01000119.1 GCA_007135125.1 Syntrophomonadaceae bacterium
AAAACGGTCAATAGAAATACAGCATTTTCGGCCATTTAAGTAGTTCTCGCCGAAGCAAAAAAACAGGGGGTAAGGGTTAAATGAAAGCCGGAGTAAGACCATGAAAATCATTGTGGATGCTGATGCCTGTCCTAAAAGAGCGCTGCAGCTCTGCCGCCAGTGGGGCCGTTCATACGGGGTGCCTGTCTGGACGGTTGCCAGTTTTAACCATAATATCGAGTCCGACCATCACATCATCGTGGGTGATGCCTCACAGGAAGCCGATATGAAAGTTTTAAACAGCACGGAAAAAGGTGACATTGTTATTACCCAGGACTGGGGACTGGCAGCTATGGTACTGGGAAAACAGGCAAGCTGCTTAAGTCCTAGTGGGCGAGAGTACAGTTCGGAAAGTATTGAGTTCTTGCTGGAAGAGAGAGAACTCAAAGCCAAATTGCGCCGCAGCGGGGGAAGCACCAAGGGACCCAGAAAGCGCACAGAAGACGACAACCGGAAATTTGAAGTCACACTGCAAGCACTCCTTAAAAAGAAAAAAAATATGAATTATCCTGACGGGACAAGTAATTGTTAATGAAGTATGCCATACTTCATTATTTTGTAGGGAGATTATACTATCCGCTGCTTTCCTCAATAGCAGTACTTTTTTTTGTAAACCCAATCTAGAACTTGTTCTGCCCTGTGTATTTAGCTTAGTCAAAGACAGATTAATAGAACTGCAGGAGGAAAAAGAAAAACTGCAATTGCAACTGGAACAGCTACAACTGCAGTTTAATCGTAGTAAAGTTAGTGTTAGCACTGTGAAAAGATTATTCTCTCACAGGACGAAACAAAATCTACCTTCATTTTACCTGTGTGGATAACAATGGTGTCGGGGATGGGAGTCGAACCCACACGGTGTTACCCACACGGCCCTCAACCGTGCGCGTCTGCCTGTTCCGCCACCCCGACATATTTTTCTTAACCAATATAGCATAGAAATAAGTAAAAATCAAGATTTGACAACTTGAAATCTGGCAAGGCAATGCGAAGCTTTCTTCAGTATAAGGATAAATCAGTAATTCTGGCCCTGCTGTCTTTCGTCTTGTTAATAGGAGCAGAAATAGTTTATAATAAGTATTAACTTGGAGGAATTAGAATATGGACTCCCTTATACCTGAACGACACAGAAATGATTATATTAAATTTTTAGGGACTGCAGGCGCTCGTTTTGTTGTTTCCAAACAACTCAGGGCATCAGGAGGTTTGTGGTTTTCGTTGGGCGGAAAGAATATATTGGTTGATCCAGGACCCGGTTCTCTCTTGAGATGTCTCAAATCTCGTCCAAAGATGGACCCCGTAAAATTAGATGGCTTAATCCTCACCCATAGGCATATTGATCATTCCAATGATATTAATATACTGGTGGAGGCCATGACAAATGGAGGGAGAGAGCAAAAAGGTTTTCTACTTGCTCCAGTAGATACCCTGGAAGGTGATGACCCTGTAGTTCAAAAATATATCCATCGCTTTCTGGAAAAGATTGAATTGCTTCAGGAAGGAAAAATATTTCATAATCAGTCTTTTAGCCTGGAGGTTTCTATGCCTCATGCCCATCCTGTAGAAACTTATGGTCTAAAATTTAAACTTCCTTATGGAACCTTGTCTTTGGTCAGTGACACTGCTTTTTTCCCATCCCTCATAGATTATTATAAAGACTCGGATATCTTGATAATTAATGTAGTAATCTACCGTGACCATATTCCGGAAAATGGCCAGAATAAGATTTATCATTTAAACTATAGGCAGGCCAAGGAGCTTATTTACAGTATAAAACCATCCCTTGCTGTCTTGACTCATTTTGGTATGGATATGCTGGAACACAAGCCTCACCTTTTGGCTCAACAAACACAGGAAGAACTTGGTATCAAAGTAATAGCCGCAAATGATGGCATGAAACTGGATCTTTACCAACTTTTTTCCACTGCATTCAAGTAACAGAGGAGGTGTAAAGTGTTAAATACCATGGTTACATAACGGCCATGGTATTTAATGCTAGATAAATGTTTGTAGGTATTTGCAAATTTGACCTGGTTTTAAATGAAGGAACATCGCTGAAAGAGAAGAGGCAAGTTATTAGAAGTATAATTGATAAATTGCGCCATCGCTACAATATATCTATTGCTGAAACTGGCAGCCAGGATAATCTGCGAAGAGCAGAAATTGGGGTTGCTGTAGTAAGTAATGAGGTGAGGTACTTAGAAGGATTACTGGGGAAAATTGTTAATTTTGTGGAAACGAATGAGCATGTAGATATAGTTGAAGTTTATAAAGAAATTGTGTAACATGCACAAGGGTGAAGCGCTATGGACGCAATAAAAAAGCCGCTTATAATGGCCCGGCAGTTTATAAGTAACCATGTTTCTAATGGAGATCACGTAGTTGATGCCACTGCTGGGAATGGATGGGACACTTTATTGCTGGCCCAGTTGGTGGGCAATGGTGGCAAAGTATTTGCGTTTGATATTCAAAAAGAAGCCCTTACCAGTACACGTGAACTTCTAGAAGTTAAGGGGTTATTGCACAGAGTACAGTTAATTATTGATGGTCATGAGCATATGAACAGTTATCTCGACGGGAGTATTTCTGCTGCCATGTTTAACCTTGGGTACTTGCCAGGAGGTGTGCACTCCATTATCACCAGACCAGAAACGACAATAAAAGCTCTGAAAGCGGCACTTCAAAAATTACGAGAGGGGGGGCTGGTGACAATTGTTATCTACCGCGGTCACGATGGCGGTCGGGCAGAAGAATCAGCTTTACTGGCGTATGCTTCCCGTTTAAAGCAGCAGAAATTTACTGTTTTGCATTATGATATTATCAACCAGGGCAACATGCCCCCTTGTTTGATGGTGATAGAAAAGTTAACTGAATAAATAATACCTATAATAATATATAGCAAGTATTATTTAAATTAGAACTCAACTCTGTTTTACAGGCATATTATTTAAACGGGACACGATTTACAAAACAATTAATGAACAATTAAATTAATTCTGTTATTTTAGCTTGTTTTGTGTTAAAATTATAGTATCTTTTTTGGGGGGAGGTAATGTTGTGCCCGCGGTTTTCGCTGTAATAGGATATGGTAATACAGGCAAAACAACCCTTATTCGAAATATCATTAGAGAATTACATCAAAGAAATTATAAGGTAGCTGTCATAAAGCATGATCCACAGGATCATGGTGAGGTAGATAAGGTCGGCAGTGATACCTATAACTTTTGGGAAGAAGGATGTAGAACCGTAGCTCTTTCTTCTCCCTCCAGGATAACCCTTTTTCGGCGAACGGAAGAAGATACTTTGCCGGATAATATTATCCCGCTTTGTGGAGATGTGGATTTTGTTATTCTTGAAGGTTACAAAGGGTTAAATTACCCAAAAATTGAAGTTCGCTCTGAAATAAAAGGAACCGTTCCAAACATCAAGAATTTGCTAGCCATAGTGATAGACCAGGCTCGGAATTTGAGTAAATATGATAAAAACCACAATAGAGTCCCACTTTTTGACAGACAGCAAGTTGGATCGCTTGTGGATGTTATCGAAAACAGTAATCTTCAAAAATTCCTTTGATAAAAATGTTATCCAATAAGGAGGAACTTTAATGGTTAATCGTAATGGAGATGTTCCTAAATCAGTTATAAGACGGTTACCAGTTTATCTTAGAACCCTGGATATACTTATACGGAACGAGCAGGAGATTGTATCCTCGCGTGAGCTTAGCGAAAAAACTGGCTTTACAGCTGAACAAATAAGGAAAGATCTCACATTTTTTGGAGCTTTCGGCACCAGGGGAACAGGATATACTGTAAAATACTTGCGGGATATGATTTTAAAAATTATCGGCCTGGATGAGCGAACCAGCATTGTTGTTGTCGGGGTAGGACATCTGGGAACGGCTTTGATACGCTATAATGTTACAAAAAATCCTTATGTAAATGTGGTAGCGGCTTTTGACGTAGATCCTTCTGTAGTTGACAAAGATATATTAGGCGTTAAAGTACTGCATATTTCAAAGATGAAGGAGGTTATGAAAGAGTATAATATCAAAGTTGCCATTTTGACAGTAAATACAGAATCCGCTCAGGAAGCTGTGGAATATATTATCAAAAGCGGGATTAGAGTTATATTTAATTTTGCGCCTGTCAAACTGATTGTTCCGGAGAATGTGCACGTTCATAATGCCGACCTTAGTATAGAGCTTCAGAGTTTAATATATTATGCTACTGTAGAAAAATAGTAAAAGGTATATGGTGGCAGATAGGAAAATTTCAAAGAAAGTGATGATTTGTTGGTTTGAGTTTTTTACCAGTGATGGTTGACTTTTAATTTTGTTTTGTGTATACTGAGTCTTGCAAAGAAGAGAGCTCGGAGCCGTGGTGTAACCAGGTTAACATGCCGGCCTGTCAAGCCGGAGAGTGCGGGTTCAAATCCCGTCGGCTCCGCCATATCCGGCGAGATAGCTCAGTCGGTAGAGCAGCGGACTGAAAATCCGCGTGTCGGCGGTTCGATTCCGCCTCTCGCCACCATTGTTAAGCGGAAGTGGCTCAGTGGTAGAGCATCGCCTTGCCAAGGCGAAAGTCGCGGGTTCGAATCCCGTCTTCCGCTCCATTTTTATGGCGACATAGCCAAGTGGCAAGGCAGAGGACTGCAAATCCTCCATCCCCGGTTCGAATCCGGGTGTCGCCTCCATTAATTAGCCGGAGTGGCGGAACTGGCAGACGCAAGGGACTTAAAA
>SLJK01000098.1 GCA_007135125.1 Syntrophomonadaceae bacterium
CCCTTACTATCCTTCGCAATATTTTACCTACCGGTGACTTGGGCAATTCGTTACAAAACTCTATTTCTCCAGGAATTTCATAGCTGGCCAGCCCCTCACTGCACCATTTAATTAATTCTTCAGCATTTGGCGTACTACTTCCCTCTCTTAATATAATGCGTGCTTTTACCTTCTCTCCCACGTTTGGATCGGGCACTCCTACTACACAGCATTCACTGATCGAGTCGTGTCTATAAAGTATTGACTCAACTTTGGTAGCTGCTACCCTGTAACCTTTGTGTTTGATAAGATCCGCTGAGCGGTCCACGAAGAACAGCCAGCCTTCTTCATCCATACGGGCTATATCTCCTGTTCTATACCACAAACGTCCTTCAAGTTCCACAAAGTGTATGGCCGTCTCTTCCGGCTTATTCCAGTAACTGGCAACCATGTTCTCTGAAGAAACCAGTACCTCTCCCGGTTCATTTGTTGCAACAGGCTCCAGGGTGTCAGGATTAACGATTTTTATCTTTTTGGTAGGCACTACTTTTCCTAAAGTGCCGTCAGGGAAAGGAATTACCGTGCTTACCCCTGTGATGCCTCCACATGTTTCAGTAGCACCGTAACCGTGGTAAAGAGGCTTCCCGAACTTATTCTTCCATTTACGGGCTATTTCCGGTGGAAGAGCTTCTCCGGCAGTAAAAACATAGATCAGAGAATCCAGCTTGTAATTGTCCAGGCTCTTGTGTTCCAGTATCATCCGGCAAAGAGTCGGCGTGCCAAAAAAGATATTTACCTGGTGCTTTTCGATGTTAAAAAAGATGCTTTCCAGGTCCATTTTTGCCAGCAAAATTAAAGTATCACCGTTTAAAAGCGAGCCAAAACCTAATTCCTGGCCCATGATATGGTTAAGGGGAGCACCCTGGAGGGTAATACCTTTGCCTCTGGGTATCAAAGGCTCGATTTCGTCTCTTTTAACGGTAATGGCTTCCAAAAAAAGGATGTTAGGGATGGGCACACCCTTGGGAAGACCGGTGGTGCCTCCGGTATAGAGAAACTCGGCGATATCATTTCCGTTAAGATCTATATGGGGCAAGGATGGAAAATTGCCCTGGGCAATGCTTTCAAAAGAAAATAAGCCCTCCCCTTTTTCCTCTACAGGCTCCGGGCCGGAGGGATCTCTTTTAACTACCACAATTTTTTTAAAAGGATGATTGCCTGCTACCTTCCGGACTTGTGCCAAGTTTGTATCGGCACAAAAAATGGTTTCTGCCCCGCTGTCTGCTGCAATATAACCCAGTTCATCTTCTCCGTAAAAATGGGTGACAGGAATTGCGATAGCGCCTATTCTCTGCGAGGCGAGCCAGATAGCAACCCACTGGGGCATGTGAGGCAGGTAAATAATTGCTTTCTCCTGTTTTCTAACTCCCTCATTAAACAGAAATGAGGCCAGCTTTTCTACCAGGTCGTCCAGCTCAGCAAAAGTGTACTTTTGCTCTTGAAAAATTAATGCAGTTTTGTCAGAATGCTGGCCAACCGTGTTTTTAAAAAGTTCGTCGATTGTAGAAACGCCTGATAACATGTTTTACTTCCTCCTTCGTAAAATTAATCTCCTAAAATAACCAACCGTTTGTTTTCGTTACTATCTACAGCCTGCCTTGCTTTAAGGTAATTCGACATAACAACACTAATTTCCTTTAATAAACTTCTGCATCAAATAACAACTGTCCTGGCAATCTTCCCAAGCAAGCCAACTCCGTCCTATCGTCCGCTAAAAGCCATCCGTAAGGCACCGGCAGCAGCAGAAACGGCCAACTTACCTGCACTAAAACCTGGCACAAAAAAGGGATGCACCTGGCCCATAACCCGAAACAATACGGCACTGCATCCTGCCTGCTGTAATTTTGAGGCATAAATTTCCCCCTCATCCCTTAAAGGGTCATATTCTGCTGATAAAATTAATGCGGGTGGCAGGTTGCTGAGATCCTGTGCCAAAAGAGGAGAAGCATAAGGGTGGCTCCTATCTTGCCGGTTGGTTAGGTAATGTGCATTAAACCAGGAAATCATTTCTTTGGTTATAAAATAGCCTTCACCATACTCTTCGTAGGAATGAGTGGCAGGAATCATTGTGGTAACAGGATGTGCTAGAAGCTGATAAAGCAGGGAAGGGCCGCTGCGGTCCCGGCACATCAATGATACAACTGCAGCCAGATTGCCTCCGGCACTGTCGCCTCCTACAGCCAAGCGCTCCAAATCACCCTTAATATCCGGGGCCTGCTGGGAAACCCATACTGTGGCAGCATAGCAGTCTTCCGGCGCTGCAGGAAATTTATATTCAGGTGCCAGGCAGTAATCCACGGCCACCACAATACATGGAGTTTGAAGGGCCAGCAAACGACACACCGGGTCATGGGTCTCCAGGCTGCCTGCCACAAATCCCCCCCCGTGAAAATAACACAGAACGGGAAAAGGTCCGCTGCCGAGAGGCTTATATATCCGGAGAGGAATTTCTCTTTGCGGGCCGGGTATATTCCTTTCATGCACTTCCAGGAATTCTGTTGGTGCATCTTTGTAATTTAGGGGCATTTTTTCAAAGAGGGCGCGTATTTCAGCAGGAGTAACCTCCATATTCAATGCACCAGCTTTGCGGAGAGCCTTCAAAAACGCCTCAGCTTCGGGATGCAGCGGCACAAGCGTTCCCCCTTTTTAGCTCGGCTTACCGAAAACAAACCTTAGCTTTCCAATTTCCCACTAAATTAATGCAATATGTATGCCAAGCTTTAAAAAGCGAAAATTTCGCGCCGCAACTATTCCATGCAATAACAGTAAGTCTTAATTTTGACAAGCCTGTCTACAGTGCTCGAACAGTTAATACGCTTAAACATGCAAAACAAAGCAGTTCCGGGATAGTATTATATTTGAAATTATGCTTTGCATTTTTTATCATAAACGCGAAAACGCGAATTAACTTCTGCTACCTTCCAACTTTTTCATTTTCCTGAACAGGCTGGAAACGCTAATTCCCAGGTTCCTTGCGGCTTCGGTATTACTTCCGTATTTTTCTAAGGCCTCTTTAATTAACTCCAGTTCAAATTTTTCTATATTATCTTTCAAGGACTTTGGACCATCAATTACCGAAGAGGAATAAGGTTCAGGAAGACAGGATAAATTAATGCTGCGTTGGGGAATTGTGATTAACAGCCTTTCCAGTAAGCTTTCCAGTTCACGTACATTCCCAGGCCAGTTGTACCAATAGAGATAATCGACAACTTCGGAGCTTATCTCTTTATTGATGCCAAATTTTTCTCCAATCAACTTGTTGTAATAGGCTATCAAAGCCGGAATATCCAGCCTGCGTTCCCGCAAAGGCGGCACATTAACCGGGACTACATTTAAACGATAAAAAAGATCTTTTCTAAATTCCTTGTTCTCAACCATTTTTTCCAGATCCTGATTTGTTGCCGCAATAATTCTTACATCAACGGGGGTAGGCTTTGCACTGCCCACTTTAAAAAATTCTTTGTCCTGCAGGACACCCAGCAATTTCGCTTGAATTCCTAACGGAAGTTCGGCGATTTCGTCCAGGAACAATGTGCCCCCGTTTGCTACTTCGATATAACCAGTTTTCCCACTTTTTAAGGCGCCTGTAAAAGCTCCGGGCTCATAACCAAATAATTCTGATTCCACCAGGTTTTCGGGAATAGCGGCACAATTAATTTTTATAAATTCCCCAGTCTTGGCCTGTACGCTGTGATTATGAATAAGGCGCGCAACAAGCTCCTTGCCTACTCCTGTTTCACCCAGAATAAGCACAGTAGAATCCACACTGCTCAGCTGATATGCCATCTCCACAACTGTAGACATTTTCTTGCTGTTAAAAACCAGCGTATATTTTGAATTATCAATATCTTCGACTTTAAAAGAATAAGGAGTGTGCCCTTCCTTGCTAAAAATATCATTATCTCTTATGTCTTTTGAAGAAGGAATAATGGACATACTTCTCAGGTTGCAAACAATTCGATGGATATTCCCGGCAGTATCCATTACAGGAGTCGCTGTACTTAAAAGCTTTTTCCCGGCAGCAGTCTTTACTTCGCTGGTAACTGTTTTCCTATGGTGTATAGCTTTAAGAGAAGCAGGGTTGCTTATTAAGCCCTCGCCCAAAAGATCCCCAATACTACGTCCTATATGCATCTTCATGTCCAATCCTGATACCTGTTCCAAAACTGGATTTGCGTATAGTATTCCCGCTTTATTGTCCAGGATCAAGAAAGCATCACTGGAATGCGTCCACAAAGTTATCAATTCACTCATGCGTCCAGTCAAAATAGAACCCTCACATTCTACAATTGATATCCTATTTACTATTTTATCCTCAAATCGTAAACATTGTTTACAAGATCTTGCAATTAATATACCAATTGATATAACGCTTTGTCAATTTATTATTAGCGCTTTAAAATAATTGATATCTATGCCAAGGCAAAAAAAACGGCGCCTCCCATGCTTTTAAAGGCAAGAGTAGCACCGCTTGGTAAGCAGCATTTTAACCAACAATATGCTTACAAATCGTTCAATGTATCAAGTTCGGCAGGAAAAGAACTATCTGTGGAAAGATCATGCATAGTATTAATCCCGCAAGCTGTAGACCCACAAAGGGGATAGAAGCTTTATATATATCCCATGTGGACACATCTTTAGGAGCCACCCCTTTCATGTAAAAAAGAGCGAAACCAAAAGGCGGTGTCAGCACATCCATCTGTAAGTTTACGCATATCAAGA
>SLJK01000094.1 GCA_007135125.1 Syntrophomonadaceae bacterium
AAGAAGCACCGGGTTTATAAACCCGGTGCTTCTTATTTCCTGACGATCAAAACATATCAAGGACGAATCTGTTTAATTCTTTCCAATTCTTTTCGAATATCTTCATCATCACGTAGCTCCAGCACTTCTTCATATATATCTATAACTGTATCATAGTCCCCTTCTTCCAACATTTCACTGGCTTTAGCCATCAGCTCTTCAATTCTTTGGTCAATTTCTTCCTCCGTTTTTTCGTTTTCTTCGCCGCAACCTCCTCCTGCCATTAATATCAATATTCCAACAAGCAAGAATATCAGTGATATTTTTCCCGGTTTTCTCATTGAAGCCGCCCCCCCCAAATAAAAATTATGTATAAGATTTGCTTGGCTTTACTCGGCAACCACTAGCAGGCCAAGTGATGACTCATATCTTAGCTAACTTCCTTCTTTCTACTATACAAAATTCAATATAATATCAAAAAACCCTTTTTATAATCATTAAAATATTTGAATATTTTTTTAGTAGTACATGCAGTTATGAAAATGGTATTATTATGTCAGCGTCGCCACTTCTTGACAACCCAACAATATTATTGGAGAATGATAATATGATGAGTACATCGATTGGCAAGAAAATGATGTTGATTCCCCGAAGTTTATGCGGATCTGCAATTCTTGTGGGTAATATTTATCTTTTTGGGAAATTTAGAAAAGGGTTTCTGTTGGAAATGCAGAAATATTAATAAGAGGTGTACAATTTACATGCCTTCTGCGAAAAAGGATAGAAAAAAGTCGGAAGAAAAAAACCAAAATGATCCAAAAACCCTCCAGATAAAAGCGGTTCTAATGGTCGCTGCCGCGGTTTTTCTTTATGCTGGCTTGCAGTTTACCGAGCAGACTGGCTACATGGGGTTTATTGTTGATAATATATTGAGGTATCTTCTGGGAGAGGGAGCAGTGGCCTTTCCTTTTATCCTTGCCTTAGCGGCTTTTGCTTTTTTGTGGTCACATCGACTCAATAATTTGAGGGGAAGGCTGATTGGTCTTTCAATAATATTTTTTTTGCTATTAGTTATTTTACACTTAGGGCTTTTGTTGTCTGAGTTGGAGCGCTTTGAAGGCGATTCATTTTACAGCCATATGATAATTCTGGGACAGAATGGCAGGGGAGGAGGTTTAATAGGAGCCCTATTAACCGTTGTTCTGTTCTTTTTTTTCCGTGATCTGGGAAGCTATATTGTCATTTCTGCGCTGGGTATTGTTGCTATACTTTTAATAACTAACAGTACTGTAACAGAGTTGGGTGTGGCTCTTATTTCCTCTTGGAAGTTTTTGGTTGTTACTTTAACTGCTTATGTAAAAAATTTTACGAGTCGATTACCGGGGAAAAAAGCATCATTAACTCCTGCTGATGAACATCATCTAGAGAATGAAACCCCTAAATTTTTAGATTTTAATTTGGACGGCCCTGAAAAAGCACCAGAATTTGAAGCAGAAAGGGAAAATGAAAAAGGAGTTTTTCCCGGCAGCAATACAAAATCTTCTGGCAATGCCTTGAAGGAAGTAGGCATCTCTGAAGAGGTAGAAAAGCAGGACAAGGAACAAAATGGATCTAAGGAAGAACTTACCGGTAACGTAGATGATGATCTGCCAGTTATCTCCCAGGTTGTGGAACCGCAAAAACCTCATGTTGATTACAGCATGCCTTCACTTAATTTATTAACAAAAGTGGGGAAGATTCGGGATTTCCAGCAGCAAAAGATTGTCCAGGATAGAGCTGCTGCCCTGGAAAAAACTTTTGACAGTTTTGGGGTAAAAGTACGTATAAAAGAAGTACAAACAGGTCCAGCTATCACGCGCTTTGAAATACAACCGGAAACAGGAGTAAAGGTAAGCAAGATACTCAGCCTCAGTGATGACCTGGCTCTTAATCTTGCTGCACCCGATGTCAGAATTGAGGCGCCCATTCCAGGTAAAGCAGCCATTGGCATTGAAGTTCCCAACAAGGTTATTTCCCCGGTATATTTGCGGGATGTGCTGGAGGATCCATTTTTCGAAAAGTCATCGTCACCACTGACCATCGGTCTGGGCAAGGATATAGCAGGATCTCCTGTTTTTGCGGATCTTTTAAAGATGCCTCACCTCTTAATAGCCGGTTCAACCGGTTCGGGAAAAAGTGTTTGCATCAACGCCTTGATCTGCAGCATACTGCTAAAAGCAAAGCCTTGGATAGTTAAGATGCTCCTTATTGATCCAAAACAGGTAGAGCTTAGCACCTATAACGGTATTCCTCACTTAATATCACCTGTAGTAACAGGTGCGAAAAAAGCATCCATGGCTCTGCAGGGTATAGTAAAGGAGATGGTAAGAAGATATGATCTTTTTGCTCACAAGGGAGTACGTGATATTGCCAGTTATAATGAACTAAAGGAAAACCCAGAGGAACTCTCAGGTGAAGGTGAAGGGCCACTTCCTTACCTGATAGTAATAATAGATGAACTCGCCGATCTAATGATGGTGGCTCCTTCAGAGGTGGAAGATTCCATCGTCAGACTATCCCAGATGTCTCGTGCTGCTGGCATTCACCTTGTCATAGCCACTCAGAGACCATCAGTAGATATAATAACGGGATTAATCAAGGCTAATATTACATCACGCATAGCTTTTGCCGTATCTTCTCAAACTGACTCCCGTACAATTTTGGATATTGGTGGTGCAGAGAAACTGCTGGGTAGGGGAGATATGCTTTATCATCCCATTGGTATTAATAAACCGTTAAGGGTGCAGGGGGCCTTTTTAAGTGAAAAAGAAATATTCAAAATTGTTGATTATATAAGACAGCAAGACAGCCCTCATTATCAGCAGTCTTTTTTAACCGAGGAATCGGTTGAACTGCATTCACGGCAACAAGAAAGAGATAACCTGCTTGAAGAGGCAGTAGACCTCATTATGCATACGGGACATGCTTCAATATCATTGATTCAGAGGCGCTTCAGGGTTGGTTATACCAGGGCAGCTCGTCTTATTGATGAGATGGAAATGATTGGTATCATCGGGAAACACGAGGGAAGTAAGCCTCGACAGCTTCTAATGGATAAGGAACAGGCCGCTTCTGTTTTGAAGAGCAGTCCCCCTGAAGAAGATGGCTAAATAAACCCTTTTATAATGGAAGGGAGGTCAAAAAGTGAAGGCCATAGGCCAATTATTACGAGGTGCCCGAGAAGAAAAGGGAATTACGCTTCAAGAGATTAGCAAAGAAACCAAAATTCAGGAAAGACACCTCCAAGCCCTTGAAGAAGGAGATTTTTCTTCGTTTCCTGGGCAAGTGTATCTTAAAGGCGCCCTGCGCAATTACGCTAATGCTGTTGGCATTGATGATTCCGAAATTATTACCATGTTTGAGCAATCTTTGAAGCAAGAAAACCACACGCTTGACAATAAAAAGAAAAAAAACGATAATACCGGGAAGACAAAAAAACGAGAAAAAGTGGTCAAGGATAAGGAAAAAATATTTTATCCCAGAAAAAAGAAGACCCTATCTACAGGGGCCCTGGTCTGGATTGTTTTGCTGGTCATCATCGTAACGGGAAGCGTTTGGTATGGTTATAGACAGTCTGCTGGCAATAATGCCGAGACCCTGCGCAATAATGATTTCCCCGCTGAGGAAAACGGTGTTTCTGAGCCCCGGTTCGACGAAGAACCACAACACGAGGAGGTAGAAATACCTGAAGAGCCACCTGTCACTCCTGCTATTGAACTTGTGCATCAGGATCGAGACGAGATTCGGTATCTGTTAAAAGAAGTTGAGACAAAAGAAATACTTCTAAATTTCCAGGGGCCATGCTGGGTCAGAATTGAACAGGACGGAGATGTGCTGGAAGAAACAACATATGCTTCCGAAGACAGCAGACAGTTGGGAGATGCACAAAGGACAATAATTCGACTGGGAGCTCCCCCCAACGCCTCTATCAAAGTTAACGAACTAGAAATAGACGATTTTAGTGAGGCTACAAATCCGGTTAATATTGTTATTGAGAAAGAAACGTAGTATACTGTCAGGAAGAGGTTTTCGGATTATAGAGAAGAGGGGTATACCTATTTTCCATGTCTGAGTTATTTTTTTTTCTTTCCCTTGGTTGTTCAAAGAACTTGGTGGATTCAGAAGAGATCATTGGGGAGTTGCATGCTGAAGGTTATAAGCCAACTTCAAGAGTTGAGGATGCTTCTTTTGCAATTATTAACACATGTGCTTTTTTGAGTGAGGCACGTGCTGAAGCTATTGATTCCATTAACTCTGTTACACAGCATAAGAATAAAAAAAATAGCTCCCTCAAAAAAATCATTGTGGTAGGATGCCTGGCTCGCTATTATTCGAAAAATGCTTTTCATAAGATTGTTCCTGAGGTAGATCTACTCGTTCCCCCGGATCAGTATCGTAGTATCCCCTTCTTTCTAAAAGGAAAATCAATCTCAAACAAACAAATGCAAAACACTAATAACATGCCCAAAAAACGTTTTCTTACCGCTTCCCCTCACAGTGTATACCTAAAAATTGCAGAAGGTTGTAATAACAGGTGTTCATACTGTCTTATCCCTTCCTTGAGAGGTAAATTGCACAGCAGGAAAATGGATGAAATTATATCCGAGGCAAAAGTGCTGCAGAAGCTGGGAGCCAGGGAGATAAACCTTGTGGCACAAGATACAACAGCTTATGGATTGGATCTTTATGGAAGAGAAATGCTTCATGTGTTGTTAAAAAAGATTTCCCGGGTTGAAGGGATTGACTGGATTAGGCTTCTTTATACAAATCCGGCGCGAATTACTTCCTCATTACTGAATGTTATATCCCAGGAATCTCGGATCTGCAAGTATATCGATCTGCCTTTACAACATATAAACTCTGATATATTAAAGTCTATGGGCAGGAAGATAACCAGTGAAAAGGTGTACAACCTTTACGATGATATTAGAGAAAAAATTCCCGGAGTTGTGTTAAGAACCACAGTAATGGTTGGTTTTCCTGGGGAAGGAGAAAAGGAATTTGATGAGCTTCAAGGTTTTTTAAAAGTAAAGCCCTTTGAAAGTGTTGGCGGTTTTACTTTTTCTCCAGAGAAAAGAACCGCTGCTTTTTCACTTCAACCCAGGGTAGCAAAAAGCGTGGCGCGAAAACGTTTGCAGATACTTATGGAGCAACAAAAAAAGATTTCCCGAAGTTTTAACAGATTGTTGTTAGGAAAAGAGTGCCAGGTTTTGGTTGATTCTGTGCATAAAGGCAGAAAAACTATTTCTGGAAGGCTTTATTCTCAAGCCCCGGATGTCGATGGAAAAGTTACTGTATCAGGCATAAGCAAGGCAGCTTCTGGGGACTTTATTCAAGCAAAGATTTCAGGTATTGGAGCATACGAATTGATGGGAGAGCTATCAAGCTATGAATTTAGCAAATAAGATAACTATAGCTAGAGTGATACTTGTACCAGTGTTTATGGTTTTTTTACTGGTTCGTTTAATTCCCTACGGTGAGTTTTGGGCTGCAGCCATCTTTATTTTGGCCGCAGCAACAGACTCTTTAGATGGCTATGTGGCTCGCAAACAGAAAAGTATTACTAAATTTGGCAAGTTTATGGATCCATTGGCCGACAAACTTCTTATCTCCGCGGCATTGATCTCCCTGGTAGCTTTGGATGCTCTAAGTCCCTGGGTGGCCTTCTTAATTATTAGCAGGGAATTTGCCGTTACCGGATTGCGTTTAGTGGCAGCCGGTGAAGGGGTAGTAATAATTGCAAACAAGTGGGGCAAATTTAAAACCGTTGCCCAAATAGTTATGGTGGTAACACTAATTGTAGACATGGCTCTGAAAGCACATATATATCCTCCTGGAGATTGGCTAAGACATTTGCTGGTTCTTTACCCTGCTTCAACTATCTCATATTTAGCTCTTTTGATTGCCGTTATATTAACATTGTTCTCCGGTTTTTATTATTTTTATGAAAATAAAAACCTTATTCGGCTGAGTAAATAGCGCTTGGCGAACCACTTTGTCTGCGTTACTTTGTTTCTGAAATTTTGTTAAGCAGGCATATGGGCGCTAGTAATTAAGGAGCCGTGTTCCTGAATTAAACTCCGCCAAAGAAAGTTTTTCAGGGTGCAATTTTATTTGTACACGACAACCATATTGCATGCTAGAGGAGAAGTGGAGGGATAATGATTGAAGTATACACTTCCTCCTGCAGTGCGTGAAATATTGAACACAATGTCAGTAGGTGGATTTACCTGTTACCTGGTTGGTGGTTGTGTGCGTGATCTATTAATGTCTTGTTCTCCTTACGACTATGATTTTGTCAGCGATCGTCGTCCAAGTGAAATAATAACCGCCGCGGAAAAAGCCGGGTGGAAGGTATATACCCATGGCGTTTTGTGGGGTGTGGTAAATGTAATAATTGAGGGTAAATCTTATGAAATTGCTACCATGCGCTCCGAGTCTTACGGAGTTGATCCTCACCGCCCCAAAGAGGTAACATTTCTAAAGAATATATTTGATGACCTTTCACGGCGTGATTTTACCATTAATGCTATAGCCATGGATGGGTCAGGGAAAATAATAGACCCCTTTGGTGGTTGGGATGATTTAGAAAATAAGGTTATCCGAAGTGTGGGAAATGCGCGGGAACGTTTTCTGGAAGATCCGCTGCGATTGCTGCGTGCTGCTCGATTTGCAGCTCGTACAGGCTTTGAGGTCCACCATCAAATTATGACAGCAAGTAAAGATGAGGAGGTGCGTGGGCGGTTCCAGGCACTGTCAGTAGAGAGAGTCAGGGATGAACTTGAGAAAATACTGCTTAGCCAGATGCCTTCCAAAGGCTTAAAAATACTTGTAGAATCGGAGGTCCTGGGGTTAAGCTGCACCAAAAAATCGGCAGGTAGAAGAGAAAAGGTGCCTTTTCTGCCCGAGGTTGCAAGGTTATATGATGTTGAGCAAAACCCGCGTTTTCACCGTTACGACGTTTTAGATCATACTTTGCAGGTGGTTGAAAGTGTAGAACCAACTAAGACTTTACGTTGGGCAGCACTGCTTCATGATATTGCCAAAGGAGCGGATGGGGTCAGGTGTTATAATCGCAAAGGAGAAATTGCTGATTACGGTCATGCCCATCATGGTGCAGATGATGCCAGAGTTATTTTGGAGAGATTGAGAGCTGAAGGAGTCGTTTGCCAGCGGGTTCCCTGGTTAATAAGGCACCATATGGACCTCAATTTTGATGCAGATCGAGAGGCTGTTCGCTGGGCCAGGAAATGTGCAAAAGAGTTTTCAGATAGGCAAAAATTTTTGGAGGCCGTGTATGAACTTATCCAACTGTCCTATGCCGATGATAAAGCCAGGGGAATGTCTGGAATTGATAATTCTTTTCTGCCAGAGATGGCCGCTATACTGTTAAAGGTCCTGGAAAAATTGGTCCTTTACCCTGAAGAGCTAAAGGTAAGTGGTGAATTTATTGCCAAAAAAATGGGCCATGGTCCACAAGTGGGAAAGGTTCTGCAAGATCTGTTAGTAGATGTGCAAAGCGGCAGGTTGCAAAATTCTCCTCAAGAATTACAGGCTGCTGTTTTAAAAAAAGCGTGGAGAAAAACGCGTCAAGAAAGTAATATTTAAACCAACGCTAAACAAGCTGAACTTTGAGGTTCGAAATAATTTCGTGCATGTTAGTTGACATCGCTCTATTTTGTTTGGAAAAATATTATTTTTAGGCAGGATATTGAATATTATAATGGAAAAGAGTTAATTAAATGCATGTATTGAGAAGAAAGGGATTTTTAGAGTGCGGGCTTTTATAGCTATTAATCTGAGTGACACCTTGAAAGAAGAACTTGTAGGTTTGCAGCAGTGCCTTGATGAGAAAGTAAAAGGAATTCGGTGGTTGAAACCAGACCAGTTGCATATTACCATGAAGTTTCTAGGGGAGATTGACACAGATGAAATAGCTTTTTTTGCACCTTTTCTGGCAGAGTTGGGGAAAAGAATGTGTTCTTTCCATATCACTTTTTCCGGGTTGGGTTGCTTTCCCAATAATAGATATCCAAGAGTGGTTTGGATCGGAGTTGATGAAGGAGCAGAACAGTTAAGTCTTTTATCCGCAGGTATTGAGGAAGTATTTAGTTTTGAACCAAAGAATCCACTCCAACCAGAAAAAACGAAGAAAGGGTCGGATAAGTTTAAAAAAAAGGATGATTTTATCCCACACCTTACGCTGGGAAGAAGGATTAAAAAAGAAAAAGTAAAGTTGGCCGAAGGACTTTTAAAAGAAAAGTGGCGATGTAACAATTTTTTGCATGTTGATGCTTTTTGTCTGATGAAGAGCACCTTGCGCTCTTCAGGTGCGGAATATAATCTTTTACAGAGGTTTCCTTTACATTCTTAAAGCTTTATTAATTTTGGAGCAGTTATTAAAAATAAGGGAGGTTTTAAGTATGGAAATGGACAAAGAAAAGAAAAAGGCCCTGGATGCGGCTCTTTTGCACATAGAAAAGCAGTACGGCAAAGGTTCCATCATGAAGCTCGGCTCAGACGCAACTGCTAATATTGCAGTAATACCTACCGGTGCTCTTCCCCTGGATATAGCACTCGGAGTGGGAGGCATTCCCAGGGGCAGGATTGTCGAGGTATTTGGCCCCGAATCTTCCGGAAAAACGACTGTGGCTTTGCACGTGATTGCAGAAGCCCAGAAGCAAGGAGGCTTTGCCGCCTTTATAGACGCTGAACATGCTCTTGATCCTTCCTATGCCAGGGAATTAGGGGTCAATATTGATGAGCTGATTGTTTCTCAGCCTGACACGGGAGAACAAGCCCTGGAGATTGCTGAGGCACTGGTGAGAAGCAGCGCTATCGATATTCTTGTCGTGGATTCTGTTGCAGCACTGGTTCCCAGGGCTGAGATTGACGGAGAAATGGGAGATAGCCACGTAGGATTGCAGGCCAGGCTCATGTCCCAGGCCATGCGAAAATTGTCCGGTGCAGTTAGCAAATCTCATACCATAGCCCTTTTCATTAATCAAATGAGGGAAAAAGTAGGTGTTATGTTCGGTAACCCCGAAACCACACCCGGAGGAAGGGCTTTAAAATTTTATGCTTCTGTAAGGTTGGATATAAGGAAAATGGAACCTATAAAACAAGGCAACGAGATGATTGGCAATAGGACCAAGGCCAAGGTAGTTAAAAATAAAGTAGCACCACCTTTTCGCCAGGCAGAATTTGATATTATTTATGGTAAAGGCATATCCAAGGAAGGTTGTATCCTTGATCTGGCTATCGAAAAAGATATTATTAAAAAAAGCGGTACTTGGTATTCCTATGGTGATGAAAAACTGGGACAGGGAAAAGAAAATGCCCGGGAAATATTAAAGCATAATCCGGCGATGTTTAAAGAAATTGAAAAACAACTTCGTGCTCTTTATAACTTGCATCCTGTAATTGAGGAAAAAGGGGCCAAGGAAGAGCAAGGGGAAGAACCTAACGAAAAGAAAGAGGATCATCAGGAGCAAGCCATTAATTGATGCTCTAGAGAGATACTTTAACGAGAAATGTTAATGCTCCCTGCTGGGAAAACCAGCGCAAAAGAATATCTTTACTTGACATAACCCGAACAAAAGGGATAAAATTACTATAGGAACGATGAGACACCAACAATACAGGGTCTCTTAAAATAGATTGCCATGGAAAAGTGCCTGTAAAAGGCGTTTTATATAAATCTGTGGGTAGAGTGCTGTACTCATTCTGTACTAATAATAAGGATGAATAAGGCAAGTCTATTTTAAGCTGTGATCCTGCAGCTTATTTTTCTTTTTAGAAGGTATATTATAGGAGGTGAAATTTGTTCAGTGGACAGTTTAATGATAATTATCGTAATAATTGGCATAGTGGTAGGTTTGGGAGCGGGGTATCAAGTCCGCAAATATCTTGCCGAAGCAAAGATAGCTTCAGCTGAAGAAGCAGCGAAAAAAATTCAAGCTGAAGCTGAAGAAAAAGCTCAATCTCTAAAAAAAGAAAAGGTTTTGGAAGCCAAGGAAGAGCTGCATAAGCTGCGCAGTGAACAAGAAAAAGAGGCAAAAGAGCGTCGTTCTGAGCTGCAGCGTCTGGAAAAAAGAATTGTCCAAAAAGAAGAAAGCCTGGACAAGAAAGCTGCACATTTGGAAAAACGAGAAGAGGAAGTTAAAAAACGGGACGAAGAAACTTCTCGTATCCAGGCAAAACTGGAAGAGAATTATAAAGAACAGCTGGCTGAGCTGGAGAGAATAGCAGGTCTATCCAGAGAAGAAGCCAAAGAAATTTTGTTGGCAAGAGTTAAGGATGAAATACAACATGAAATTGCCCAGCTCATTAAAGATGTTGAAGCGCAGGCCAAAGAAGAGGGCGATAAAAGGGCCAGAGACATTATTACGCAAGCAATTCAACGTTGCGCGGCCGATCATGTTTCCGAATCCACTGTATCAGTGGTGAATTTGCCCAACGATGAGATGAAAGGTCGTATAATCGGTAGAGAGGGGAGGAATATTCGTACCCTGGAAACTCTTACGGGAATCGATCTTATAATTGATGATACTCCAGAGGCAGTTATATTATCAGGCTTTGACCCCATCAGAAGGGAAATCGCCAGAATTGCTCTGGAAAAGCTTATCGTTGATGGTCGAATCCATCCTGCCCGGATTGAAGAAATGGTGGAAAAAGCTCGGCAGGAAGTAGAAGTTCAAATTCGTGAAGAGGGCGAACAGGCTGCCTTTGAAGTGAGTGTGCACGGACTTCACCAAGAGTTAATAAAGATGCTGGGTAGATTAAAATTTCGCACCAGCTACGGCCAAAACGTGCTCAAACATTCAATTGAAGTTGCACATCTTGCAGGAATAATGGCAGCGGAATTGGGATTAGATGTGAAATTGGCCAAAAGAGCAGGTTTATTGCATGATATCGGGAAAGCACTGGATCATGAAACAGATGGACCTCACGTTGTTAACGGGGCTGAACTGGCAAAAAAATACCGTGAATCAGCAGAGGTTATAAACGGTATCGGAGCCCATCACGGTGACATAGAACCCATAACCATGGAAAGTGTTTTAATTCAGGCTGCAGATGCTATATCGGCAGCCAGGCCGGGAGCCAGAAGAGAAACGCTGGAAGCCTATATAAAACGTTTGGAAAAATTGGAGGAGATTGCTGACTCGTTTGAAGGTGTAGAAAAAGCGTTTGCTATTCAGGCCGGTCGTGAAATTCGCATTATGGTTAAACCAGACAAAGTCAATGACCTGACATCCGTACAGGTAGCCAGAAGTATCGTAAAGAAGATAGAGCATGAACTTGAATATCCCGGGCAGATAAAAGTTACCGTGATAAGGGAAACAAGAGCGGTAGAGTATGCCAAATAAGCTTTGACCTGCAAAAAAAGTGCCTACGGGCACTTTTTTTTAGATATTTGACTTATAAATTCCTTGGGATTTTTTGCAATAGACTTAAAGACGCCCAAAGGAATCTTAATAAGCAATAGTTTTAAAAATTTTGAAACAAAGCAGGAAATATTTGAGGATTCGAGAATATGATAATATGACAGCCATACCATTGTATTTGCTAAAGGAGGTACTATTTTTAAATGGAAGTATTAAAAGTTTCTGCAAAATCTAATCCTAACTCAGTGGCAGGAGCACTCGCAGGGGTTTTAAGAGAACGAGGGGGGGCAGAGCTTCAAGCTATCGGGGCAGGTGCATTGAACCAGGCTATAAAGGCAGTTGCTATTGCCAGAGGCTTTGTGGCACCCAGCGGAATGGACCTTATATGCATACCTGCTTTTACCGACATTGAAATTGATGGGGAAGAAAGAACGGCCATTAAATTAATTGTAGAACCTCGGTAAAAGTTTCTTGGTTGGGAATTATATAAACATAGAATATATAGACTTAATTATTGCACTCCTTTTTTTAAGGTGTGTATTTTATTTAAAAGGTATGATTGTTTTAATCCGGAAGTATTTGAGCTAGAGACGTTTTTATTGTATAGTTTAACTGTTAACTTTCCGCTGTTCTACAGGAATCTTGCCAAGATGAGCTTTGGAGTGATTAGTGATGAGGTTGGTTGATCTACATGTACATACTACGGCATCCGATGGACTCTACAGCCCCGCACAGTTAGTTGGAGAGGCTTTAAAAAGGGGTTTGGCCGCTGTAGCTATAACGGATCATGACACCATGAAAGGCCTGCAAGAATTAGATAGTACTACTGCCAACTGTTCCTTAGAAATTGTACCCGGCATTGAATTTAGTACTTTCTATCAAAAGAAGGAAATTCATTTGCTCGGTTATTATTGCGATCCAGAAAACTTGCAGCTGCAGGAAACACTATCAAAAAATCATAGAGATCGTCATTTAAGAATGGAAAAAATGGTTAACAAGTTAAAGGAAATGGATGTTTTTGTAGAACTTGATGAAGTGCTAACCACGGTAAAAGGAGGTGTGATAGGACGACCGCATTTAGCAGCAGTGCTATGCCAAAAGGGGTATTGCAGCACCGTCGAAGAAGCTTTCAACAGCTATATTGGATATAACCGCCCAGCGTATGTTGAGCGTGCACCGTTTTCTCCAGGAGAGGCTATAGCTGTTATCAAGGAAGCTGGAGGATTTCCTGTATTGGCCCACCCCGGCTTAGGCAATGATGATACTTATATTCCTTCCCTGGTTCATGCAGGGATAAAGGGCCTTGAAGTCTATCATCCTGAACACGATGCAGCATCGATTACCAAATACCTTCGTCTTGCAAGGGAATACGATCTTGTTGTAACCGGTGGTTCTGACTTTCATGGCGAGCATAGCGGGCCCTCTCTACATATTGGCACTGTCACAGTGGACTATTCTTCTCTGGAAGCTATAAAAAAGTCTCTAAGATTACAAGGCAAGGGAGCCAATGATTTAAATATTGTAAAAAAAGGATTTTAAAAGATTGATAAAGAATAGCTTAATAAGCATTTTTTTGTAAGTAGAAATGGACATTAATGAGGTTAGAGCTTTATGACTCCCAGGAAAAACCAATATATATGGGATGAGTGGGGGGGACTTGCCAATCTGGTAAGCACTAAGTCTGCTGCCAAGCCAAGCTATTTGTTCTGGGGAGGTGGTGAAAGTAGAAAGTGGTTAAGAAAGAGTTAGATATACAATAATAAGTAGGAGGCAGGTGGTATATTTGAGCGATCTGGCCTTTGGCATTGAAGTAGTTGTTGTAGGTTTTATTGTGGTAATGGTTACCTTGACCTTGCTAGCTTTCATTTTAGCGGGTTTTAACAAGTTGCTTGCTCCCCGAAAGAAAAAACCGGCGGTCTCAACCGTGTCCGAGCAAGGAACTGCTGCTGTTCAAGACACTAAACCAACAGAGACAGTCTCAAAGTACGTTACTGCTGAAGATGAAGAGGGCGCAACTAAACAAGAAGTGGCCGCAGCGCTGGGAGCACTAATGTATGTACTTGATACAGGTTCCTCCTCCTCTTCAGGTCTTAGAATAAAGCATGTAAGGCCACTCGAGCCGGCCAAAAATATGTGGGCGCAGTCGGGCAGAACAAGAGCTGTTCAGGCCAGGCAGGATTTTATATTATTTAGAAAGGGGAAATATAGATGAGAAAATTTAAAGTACTGGTTAACGGGCAACCATTTGAAGTTGAAGTAGAAGAAGTACAAGAAGGCCAGGCAAATGCTCCTTCACCGGCATCTGCTGCCGTCCGGGAAGAAAAATCACCTTCGCCCTCCGCTAGTGCTTCTGCTGCACCGGCTCCCAAACCGGCGGAGGAGAAGCAGGAGACAAAAGCTGCTGCGGGCGAGGAAAAAATACTGGCCCCTATGCCGGGCAATGTTCTGGATGTCAGGGTAAATGTAGGGGACAAGGTCAGTGAAGGAGATGTCCTGCTTATTCTGGAAGCGATGAAGATGGAAAATGAAGTAACTTCCTCTATTTCCGGTGTCGTAAAGTCCGTTAATGTAGCCAAGGGAGCAACAGTAAATACAGACGACATAGTTATGGTTATAGAATAAAGCAGGGAGGGGTAAACATGCTGGAAAGACTGGTGGAGTTTTTACTTTCTACCGGATTTGCTAACCTTACAATGCCGCAGGTATTGATGATTATTATAGCGCTATACCTCCTTTATCTGGGGATAGCCAAGAAGTATGAGCCACTTCTTTTGGTGCCCATCAGTTTTGGCATGCTTCTGGTAAACCTTCCCCTGGGCGATTTGATGGCCGAGCCCACTAACGGTGAACTGGGGGGTCTACTGTACTATCTTTACTTAGGCATTGAACTGGGCATCTATCCGCCCCTTATTTTCCTGGGTGTCGGTGCCCTTACAGATTTCGGTCCTCTTATCTCAAATCCAAAAACCCTGCTCCTGGGCGCGGCAGCCCAATTTGGCATATTCGGTACCTTTTTGGGTGCCATTTTGCTGGGTTTTACACCCCTGGAAGCAGGTTCTATCGGTATAATCGGTGGCGCTGACGGGCCGACGGCCATCTATGTTACCTCCAGGCTGGCTCCCCACCTGCTGGGTGCCGTGGCGGTGGCAGCCTATTCCTACATGGCCCTGGTACCCATTCTTCAGCCCCCGATCATGAAAGCCTTAACCACAGAAAAGGAAAGAAATATTATCATGCACCAGTTAAGACCGGTTAGCAAAAAAGAACGTATTCTATTCCCCATCGTGGTAATAATTCTGACCGGGCTTTTTCTTCCTGCTGCCATCCCCCTCCTGGGGATGCTGATGCTGGGAAACCTGCTGCGGGAATGCGGGGTTACGGATCGCCTCAGCAAGGCCGCCCAGAATGAGCTCAACAATATTGTAGTTATTTTCCTGGGGTTGACGGTGGGAGGTACTGCTAGTGCAGCTTACTTCCTGACCTTCGAAACCATTCAAATAATTGTGCTGGGACTGGTAGCTTTCATGGTCGGCACTGCCACGGGCGTATTAATGGGTAAGCTGATGTGCAAGCTTACTGGAGGACAGATAAATCCTCTGATTGGTTCTGCGGGTGTTTCGGCGGTACCTATGGCTGCCCGGGTCTCGCAGATGGTTGGCATCCAGGTCAATCCCAAGAACTATTTATTGATGCATGCCATGGGTCCGAACGTGGCCGGAGTAATAGGTTCTGCTGTTGCGGCCGGTATTTTCCTCTCCTTACTGTAGCTCGATTTGCAAAAATGACGACAAAACCCGTGCATAAAGCGCGGGTTTTATTATAGAAACGAGAACAGTAAAAAAAGGAGGATTTTGGGCAGCAAGCAAGAAATTATAGGACATATTCAAAGCCGGAAGAATTCATTTCAAAAGGTGAGGTGCGAAATAATGGACAAAATTAGGGCGCGATTTGCTCCAAGTCCTACCGGCGAACTTCATATAGGTGGTGCTAGAACGGCACTTTTTAACTGGCTCTTTGTTCGTCGATATGGCGGGAAAATGATTTTGCGTATAGATGATACTGACAAACAACGCTCTACAGAAGAATATCTGGATACAATTATTAACTCTTTGACCTGGTTAGGACTTACATGGGATGAAGGGCCTGAAAAAGGAGGTGATTTTGGTCCTTACATGCAGTCACAGCGCTTGGATCTTTACAACAAGGTGCTGGAAAGATTAATTGCAGATGGAAAAGCCTATTACTGTTTTTGTACTACAGAAGAGCTGGAACAACAAAAAGAAAAGGACCAAAGAGAAGGACGTCCACCTCGCTATACTGGACTTTGCAGAAACTTATCTTACCATGAGGTTGAAGAAAAAAAGGCTGCCTGCGCGAATAACTATGTTATACGTCTTCTAGTGCCAGAAGAAGGGGATACGGTAGTAGAGGATGTTATCCGCGGATGGGTTACTTTTGAAAACAAGGGCCTTGGCGATTTTATTATCAGGAAATCGGATGGCTTACCCACATACAATTTTGCTTCAGCTGTGGATGACAACCTGATGCAGGTTACGCATGTCATCAGGGCGGAGGAACATCTTTCCAATACACCTCGGCAGCAGATCATCCAGGAGCAGCTTGGCTACAATGCACCTGTCTATGCCCATGTGCCCATGATTTTGGCTCCGGATCACAGTAAGCTGAGCAAGAGGCATGGTGCCACTTCAGTGCAGGAGTATCGGGATTTGGGCATACTTCCCGAAGCCCTTATCAACTATTTAGCCCTCCTGGGGTGGTCTCCGGGAGAAGACAGGGAAATAATGGATATAGAAGAAATGGTTGAGCGTTTTTCCCTGGAAAAAGTTAGTAAAAACCCTGCCATCTATGATCTGCAGAAGCTAACCTGGTTAAACAGTCACTACCTGCGCAGTCTTGATCTGGAGAGGATTAAGGAAGAGGCTATTCCATTTTTATTGAAACATGGACATATCAGCATGGAAGATGTTTCTAAAAAGGAAAAAACGATAGGAAAAGTTATTGAACTGGTGCGGGAAAAAGTCAGGACGTTGGAAGAGATAGCAGAGGCCTCCGTGTACTTTTTTCACGACGAATTTCCGTACGAGGAAAAAGGAACCGAAAAGCATTTCCGTCAGGAAGGTGCTCGAAACCTTTTAGAAGAGATATCCAGTTGCCTGACAAGCATTGAACCATTCCAGGCGGAAGAGATCAAAGAGGGGCTGCAAGTTCTCAGCAAGCAGAAGGATATCCCCTTGAAAAAGATCAATCCTCTTTTACGGTTTGCTGTAACTGGACAAACGATGGGGCCGGACCTTATGAATACCCTGGAAGTACTGGGTAAAGAAAAAATCCTGGAAAGACTGGAAAAAGCCGCTTCTATTTGCTCATCCTAAAATTTTGGTTAGTGCTATTTTAGATATGGGGACATTCGTC
>SLJK01000109.1 GCA_007135125.1 Syntrophomonadaceae bacterium
GAACTTGTCGACCTGGAAGAAGGAAAAATAATTCCCCACGAAGAAACCTTGAGCAAACCAAAAGAGGACAGGCTAGCACTTTTGAGGCACTGCAGCGCCAATTTTAGCCCTGTTTTTGGTCTTTACCATGATAAAGGAAAATCTATTGAAAAGCTAATTGAAAAGCATATATCCTCTTCAGACCCTATCATGGATTTTTCCGATACAGAAGGGCAGCAGCACAGAATATGGGCTGTTACCGATAAAGAAACTATTCAGGATATCCAACAACTTTTACGAGAAAAGAAATTTTTTATCGCCGATGGTCACCACCGCTACGAAACAGCCTTTGAATATTACCGGGAACAGTCAAAAAAAACGGAGAATGCTTCCGGCTATGCCCAAACACTTATGGCTCTTGTAAATACTCATAATGAAGGACTGCTGACTTTCCCCACCCACCGCCTCATCACAAGGAGCTCCATTGACTCCGGCGAGCTGCTGGATAAACTGAGCAAAAGCTTTGAGATCACCAAGCTTCCTTCTCCAGAAAGTGCCGAAGAACTATTGTCGGTTCTGGAAAAGAATCTTGGCATCAGCTCAGGAGAAATTCTTTCATTTGGATTATATACTCCTGAAAAAGAGTTTTATATTTTAACAATAAAAAATACAGCACACAGCTCGCAAATCCATCCCTGGATCGATACGATAGTATTACAAGAGCTAGTCCTGGAAAATATCTTTAACCTTGGAGAAAAAGAAATAAAAACTAAATCCGATATGGCCTACCTTCGTGATGAGTGGGAAACCAAGCTCCAAGTTGATCGTGGGGACGCCCAATATGCCTTTTTTATGAATAAACCAGCCGTAGAAGACCTCTTCGAACTAGCAGAAAGCGGCTTTCGTCTTCCCCAAAAGTCCACGTACTTTTATCCGAAACTGGTAACCGGTCTATTAATGCTCAAATTGGGGCCAAATAACTTTTAGACTAGCACTAAAAAAAAGTTTCATTCTCACCTCAAGATGGGCCAGAATTCTTTATGGATATTGCAGACAGATTTAATGGTATCCATGCCTCTACCGCCCCGGGAGGGTTCAACATCTTCCTCCAGGGGCAGCTCCCATCTACCAACAGTGTTTAGAACATTAAAAATGATAGAGGCCTGTCCGTCAACATTGTATCCGCCTTCCAAGAAGAAAATCATCTTTTCCCCCGTATGCTTCCTGGCACCTTCCAGTAAAAGTTCGGTTAATTCAGCATAACACTGCCGAGATACACTCATAGACGCCAAAGGATCACCCATAAAAGCGTCCTGTCCGGCGGATATTAGCAGCATCTGCGGCTTGTACTCCTCCATTACCGGTAGAAGAACTTCCTTGAAAAGAGTTAAATAATCATCATCTCCACACCCCATGGGCATCGGAGCGTTGATATTAAATCCTTTTCCTTCGCCCCTGCCCACTTCTTTTAGTCCTCCTGTACCCGGGTAGGCAGGGCTCTGATGAACTGAGAAAAAGAGTACTCCAGCCTCGTTTTCAAAAACATGCTGGGTACTATTACCATGATGGACATCCCAATCAACAATCATTATCCGCTCCAAACCATATTGTTTCTGGAGAACCCTTGCAGCAATGGCAATATTATTAAAAATACAAAAGCCCATGCCGCGATTAGGCTCAGCATGATGGCCCGGCGGCCTGAGTAGAGCGAAAACATGCTTCAATTCATTTCCCATAACCCTTTTTAGGGCATCTAATCCACCCTGTACCGCCAGCCTGGCCACCTCATACGTTTCCGGAGTTAGGTAAGTATCCATGTCCAACTGCCTGTTTCCTTCATTACAAGCACGTTCTACTCCTTTTATATAATCATTTCTGTGAACAAGGGCGATAGTATCCACTGCAGCCTTTTCACGGGGTTCAATTAGCTCTAACATTTCCATAACTTTTCTGTCTTCCAGTTTTGCCATGGCCGCTTCCAAGCGTTCCTTACATTCAGGATGACCGGTATTGGTATGCAGTAGAAAGTCGTCATGATACACAATACCTGTTTTTTTAGCGCTCATAACCTTTCCCCCCTATTTTGTATATGTTTAACAAAACTAAATAATAAATGTTAAGCTCCTCATTTTCCCATAAAAACCTTAATTTCTTCTCAATCTATGGTTTTAGACCTTTAACCCTCCTTTTTCTCCGGGTCCACTTTATCTCGTAACATTCTCCAGAGAAAGGGGTTTTGTTTGCGCGCTACTACAGGCTTACCCTTGATATTAACAAAGGCATGAATAGTTTCGCCGCTGGCCAGGAGAAGGTCTTTTTCTTTATTAATTATTTCATAGCCAAAACCCAGTTTTACTTCCTGAAGCATCTTTAATGTAGTTATAACATAGATTTCGTCATCATAACGAGCCGGGCTTTTATATTGGCAATATGCCTCTATTACAGGGAGGTAAATCTCGTTATGTTCCAGGTCCCTGTAAGTCATGCCTATGGAGCGGAAATAATCAGCACGTCCCACTTCAAACCAGACAAAATAATTAGCGTAATAAACGACTCCCATTTGGTCCGTATCCTTGTAGCGAACTCTTATCATTGACTCCGATTGCTTCATTATAGCGCCATCACCTCCCCCATTAGTATCTTACCCGCTCTATATAAGGACAAACACTTCTTTTGTCGCTTCAACGCTCTAACAAGCGTATCACTGTCTATTGCGTAAACACGCTATGCTTAAAATTTAAATGGCCAAAATAGTAGCCAGCTTGAAATCATCCCATTGAAACTCTTTCCGATTGGAAAAAACATTCCCATAAGGAACACCCTGCACTTCTCCCTTCCAGTATGCAGCCATGGTTCCGCTATTACCCTCCAGCAAAAAGTCTACAGCTTTTCCACCAAGGCGACTGGCTAATACACGGTCAAACGCAGTTGGTGTTCCCCCCCTCTGTAGGTGCCCCAAAATGATAACCCGTACCTCCATATCGACCAGACGTTTTATCTCGTCGCCAAGATGCAGAGCACTGCCTGCCCCTTCTGCCACGAGGATAATACTGTGCAGTTTGCCTCGTTCCACCCCACGCATCAATCTATTACAAACCTCTGTCAAGTCAAAAGGAGCTTCAGGAACAATTATGGACTCCGCACCGCCGGCCAATCCTGCCTGCAGGGCAATATGGCCGGTATCCCTTCCCATAACCTCGATTAAATAAGTCCGCTCATGTGAAGTAGCGGTATCCCTGAGTTTATTGACAGCATCAATCACGGTGCTGACAGCTGTATCAAAACCGATACAAAAATCGGTACAAGGCAGGTCATTATCAATAGAGGCAGGAACACCAACTGTATGGATACCAGCATTTTGCAGCACTTGGGCCCCACGGAAAGAACCGTCGCCTCCGATAACAATCAATCCCTGAATATTATTCTCTTGTAATGTTTCCACTGCTTTGGCCTGGCCTTCAGCAGTTAAAAATTCCGGGGAACGAGCGGTAAACAATGTAGTTCCGCCCCTGTGAACAATATCTGCTACAGAACCGAGATCCATAGTGCCTACCTCATTATTTATTAATCCTTGAAAACCCCTTTTAATTCCCAAAACCGTCAGGCCATGATAAATGCCCTTTCGCACCACAGCCCTTACGGCAGCATTCATACCGGGAGCATCCCCCCCACTGGTAAGCACAGCGACTCTTTTCAAACCCAAGTTCCTCCTGTTCCGAATTACTTAACATGAACAGCTAATAATTTTCTAAAAGACATGAGCGGCTTGTTGTTCCTGAAGCTTTATACTGTTGTTTCCCATAATCTGTTCAATCTTATGGAAAAGATTATTGTCTTCCCGCACCCAACATACCTTTCCGGTCAAAAGCAGCTTGCCACTATTTTCAAAATGGAGATAGACGGGGATTCCACCCTGGAACGAAGTAAGTGTATCTTTTAAAGCTACCATTTCACCAAGAGGTTTATCATCACCGACTTTTATTATGAGCTGTTTTGGTTCAAGGGGAAGGAAGGTCATTTCACCGGCGATTATCTTTATTTCTGTTTCATCCTTGATAGTAACTTTTCCGCCTGTTATAACCACCCTGTCTACCTGCAGATCTTCCTGGTAGCGCTCATAAAGATCGTTGAATACCACTATTTCCATTTCACCGGTTAGGTCCTCCACTGTCATGAAACACATTGGCAACCCTTTTTTGGTATAGATAACCTTGTAGGAATTTATAAGGCCCGCGATAGAAACCTGTCTGCCCTCTCCAAAATCCGCTAGTTCGGCATTAGCTACAACACCGTTCAGGTTATCCAGAATGTCTCGGTACTGGTCCAGGGGGTGCCCCGATACATATACACCCACCATCTCCTTTTCCAGCAGCAGCTTTTCTTTAAAAGAAAACTCCTTGACACTGGGAAGATCATCCTCCGGGGTTTCCAACCCTCCGGCTTCTTCCATGTATGAAAACATGGAGATTTGTCCTCCCGCTTTGTCCTTCTGGACCTGATGACCATAGGCCAGTGCTTTTTCCAAAATGCTTAAATACTGGGCACGGAGTCCTCCCAGAGTATCAAAAGCTCCGCCTTTAATGAGGCTTTCAATGACCTTTCTGTTGCAGGTTCGCAAGTCAACCTTGCTACAAAAATCATAAAGGCTGGAAAATTTACCTTCTTTTTCCCTGGTCTTAATTATGGTATCAATGGCCCCCCTGCCTACGTTCTTTA
>SLJK01000002.1 GCA_007135125.1 Syntrophomonadaceae bacterium
ACATCTAGTTCTCTGCCCGCCACATTCAGCGGGGGAAGAAATCGCAGAACGGTGTCACCAATGCAATTAATCAACAGCCCTCTTCTGAGACACCCCTTCTGCACGTTCTGCCCTCCCTTTTCCAGCGCCACACCAATAATGAGTCCCATGCCTCTTACTTCTTCTATCAACCCTGGAAACTTGTCCTTTAACTCCTGCAGGCCGTTGACAAGGTACTGTCCCCTGGCAGCAGCGCCGTAGAGAAAGTCGTCCCGGGCAATTTCATTCAAAACTGCCAGGGCTGCAGCACACGCCACAGGATTCCCTCCAAAAGTAGAAGCATGGTCGCCGGGCAAAAATCCTGCTGCCACTTCTTCTTTGCAAAGCATGGCGCCAATAGGAAAGCCTCCTCCCAGGGCTTTGGCAAGGGTAAAAATATCCGGCTCGACAACATAGTTTTCATAGGCAAAAAGTTTTCCGGTTCTACCTGTACCGCACTGCACTTCATCAAAAATTAGCAGCAGTTTGTTTTCATTACAAAGGTCTCTTAAACCCTCCAAAAACTCCTTTGCGGCAACATGAACTCCTCCTTCGCCCTGAATGGGTTCTACCATTACAGCACAGGTTTTTGCTGTGATCTGTGAACGAAACGAGTCCAGGTCGTTAAATGAAGCATAGCGGAACCCGGGAATAAGGGGCTCAAAGCCCTTGTGGAACTTTTCCTGACCGGTGGCCGCAAGGGTAGCAAGTGTCCTGCCGTGAAAGGAGTTATAGGCGGTGACAATTTCGTACCTTCCTTCATCTACGTACAGCTTACTATATTTTCGCGCCAGCTTTAATGCAGCTTCGTTTGCTTCTCCTCCGCTATTACAGAAAAAAACTTTGTCAGCAACCGAATTCTCGACCAGAAACTGGGCCAGCTTTACCTGGGGTTCTGTGTAAAAAAGATTTGAGGTATGAATAATTTTATCCATTTGCTCTCTGGCGGCATCTATAACATGAGGATGACAGTGTCCCAGAGCATTTACAGCAAGTCCTCCCACAAAATCCAGGTATTCCCTTCCCTTTTCGTCCCAGACCTGCGCTCCTCTTCCCTTGACCAAAATCGGATTTGTGTCTGGATTACGATTGTAAGTATTAATGATAAACTTCCTTTCGTTATCTTGTAACAATCCCTCTTCCTCCCTGAAAGACTACTCTACCATCGTCCCTATGCCCTGGTCCGTGAATATTTCTAAAAGCATGGAATGGCTTAATCTGCCATCAATGATATGGGTGCGGCGAACATCATTATTAAGGGCCCTGATACAGGCGTCTACTTTTGGGACCATTCCGGTCGATATCTCACCTGACAAAATCATCTGCCGGGCCCTGCGCCGCTGCAGGGAAGATATTAAAGTAGTCTTATCTTTTTCGTCGAGAAAAATCCCTTCCACATCAGTAAGGATGATTAATTTTTCTGCCTTCAAGGCTGCTGCCAATTCACCTGCCACATGATCTGCATTTATATTCAACCCTTCCCCTTCGGAACTTACACCGATGGAAGATATCACGGGTATATAGTTTTGGGTGCTTAGAGTATGCATAATCTCCGGGTTTACCTTTACAATATCGCCTACATAACCAAGGTCAACTTGCTTCTCTTCTCCCTCCACCGTCACCCTGGCCGGCGGTCTCTTTTGGGCTACCAAGAGGTTGCTGTCCTTGCCGCTTAGGCCAACTGCTTTGCCACCGTGCTGGTTTAGCAAGTTAACAATCTCCTTGTTAACTTTGCCAACAAGCACCATCTCTACTAGTTCCATGGACTCTTTATCGGTAATTCGTAAGCCGTCCACAAAGCTAGCTTTCTTACCTAATTTCTCCATAAGGGTAGTAATTTCATTACCGCCACCGTGAACCACCACAGGATTGATCCCGATAAATTTTAATAAAACCAGGTCTCTGGCCACCGAATCCTTAAGCTTTTCGTTGACCATGGCATGTCCGCCGTACTTGACAACAAAAGTTTTCCCGGCAAAATTACGGATGTATGGAAGTGCCTCTACCAAAACATCCGCCTTTGCAATTAATTCCTCTATGGAATTGTTCAAACCTGCCGCCCCCTTCTTTAACTCCTATAGGCGCCGTTTATGGAAATATATTCATAGCTCAAATCGCTGCCCCAAAAGGTTATCTCTTCCGTTCCCATATGCATGTTGATTTCTATGGGAATCTCTGCCTTCATCAAAGCAGCTTTAGCCTCCAACTCATCAAAAGCAACTGCTTCCCCCCGTGCAGCGACCTGCACGTGTCCAAGGGAAATATCCACCTTTTCAGGATCAAAATCTACATTCGAGTAACCCAATGCGGTGACAATTCGTCCCCAATTGGCATCCTCACCGAAAAAAGCGGTTTTAACCAGAGGGGAATTTAAAACAGAATAGGCCAATTTCTTTCCTGATTTGTAATCAACGGCTCCTTTTATGGTAAGTCTCAACACCTTGGTGGTACCTTCGCCATCCGCAACAATCATATAGGCCAGCTCACTACAGACCTGCATAAGCGCTTCCTTAAAAGGTTCCCAAAACATGGATCCTTCAGTGATATCAAGGTTTCCGGAACCGGTGGAAAGTAGCAAGACCATATCATTAGTGGAGGTGTCTCCATCTACAGTAATGGCATTAAAGGAGTAATTGACACATTCCTGCAAAGCTTTTTGAAGAGATGTCTTTTCTATCCCGGCATCCGTAACCAGAAAGGCTAACATGGTTGCCATATCCGGGCATATCATCCCCGAACCTTTGGCCATGCCCCCTATGACAAATGAACCACCACCTTCAACCTGGAAACGGTAGGCAACCTGTTTTGAAATTGTGTCTGTGGTCATAATTGCCTGGGCAGCATCGCTCCCTCCCTGGTCTGAAAGGGCTTCAACAGCTTCCCGGATACCGGCAAACATTTTCTCCAGCGGCAAATAAGAACCTATTACTCCAGTGGAAGCAACTAAAACTTCTTCTTTTGCCAAAGCCAATCTGGCAGCTGTTTCCCCGGCTGTTGCCAGTGCATCATTTTCTCCTCGCAAACCGGTACAGGCATTGGCATTCCCGCTATTAATCACTACAGCTCTTACCAGATTCTCAATATGGTTTTCCGTAACCTTAAGGGGTGGTGCTTTGAAGCGGTTGGAAGTAAAGACACCGGCTGCGACAGCGGGCTGGGGACAGTATAAAAGGGCAAAATCTTTTTCGCCGTTTTTTTTCAGGCCGCAGTGGACGCCTGCCGCTTCCACGCCAGGAACCGCAGTAATGCCCCCCTCGATTTTTTCCAGCCAGTATTTCATATAGGTTGCCACCTTTCTTGCACTTCATGGCCTCAAAGGAACTGCTTCCAGTCCTTTGTCCTCAGGAAAGTCCAACATAATATTCATATTCTGTAAAGCCTGTCCTGCAGCTCCTTTAACCAGGTTATCCAAAACTGAAATAATAATCAGTCTGCCTGTCCTGGAATCCAGCTTCAGGTAAAGGTCACAGTAATTACTGCCGTAAACATACTTGGTTTCCGGAAGAAATTCAGGGGGGAAAATGCGAACATACTTTTCCGTCTGGTAAAATCGCTGGTATAGTGCCCTGATTTCTTCTTCCTGCCATTTAGCAGTCAGGGTTACATAAATAGTGCTCAATATACCCCTTACCATGGGCACCAGGTGAGGAACGAAGGTGAAAGTTACCTCACGACCGGCCAACCGACCTAGCTCCTGCTCCATTTCGGGAGTATGTTGGTGCCTGGCAACACGATACGCTCTGAAGTTCTCGGTACATTCAGGGTAATGCAACACCTGGGAGGGCACCCTTCCAGCACCAGAAGTGCCGGACTTGGAATCCACCACCAACGTATCCCATTGCACCAAATTCATTTGGGCAAGGGGTGCCAGGGCCAAAATCACCGAAGTAGGATAGCATCCTGGATTAGCTACCAAACAAGCGTTCTTAATTTTTCCCCTGTAGAGCTCAGGGAGTCCGTAAACAGCTTTTCCTAAATAATCTGCTGCAGTATGTTCTTTACCATACCACTGCTTGTAATTCTCTTCCTCTTCTATCCTAAAATCAGCGCTCAAGTCAATCACTTTTAAACCAGCTTTTGACAACATGGGCACCGTTTCCATAGACTCCCCATGGGGAAGAGCAGAAAAAATAAGATCAGTCTTTTCTACGGCCTCTTCCAGGGAAAACTTGCTGCACTGCAGCTCAGTAATCTGCAAATACTGCGGATGAACATGAGCCAAGGGTCTTCCCTGGTAGCTGCGGGAAGTAACATAAGCCAGGTTAACCCCCCCATGTGCAATAAGGAGCCTTAACAGTTCACTTCCTGTATATCCTGTAACACCTACTATTCCCACCCGCATAAATAAAGCCCCCTTATTACTTATAACGGAATATTGCCATGCTTTTTACGCGGGCGATCTTCAAATTTATCCTTCAGGGAATCCAGGGCTTTGACCAAATGCTCCCTGGTATCCCTGGGATCTATGACATCATCCAACCAGCCCCTTGCTGCAGTAATATAGGGATTGGCAAACCTATCGCGGTATTCCTCGACCCTTTTATTTCTCTCTTCTTCCGGGTTGTCAGAGTTTTCTATTTCCTTACGGAAAACGATATTGGTCGCCCCCTCAGGACCCATGACAGCTATCTCTGCTGTTGGCCAGGCATAAGCAAAATCTGCCCCGAGGCAGCGGCCGTTCATAGCGATATAGGCCCCACCGTATGCTTTACGTAAAATAATACTTATCTGGGGCACAGTGGCTTCGGAATAGGCATAAAGTATCTTGGCTCCGTGTCGAATAATGCCTCCGTATTCCTGGTGAACGCCCGGAAGATATCCTGGAACATCTACAAAAGTTACAAGCGGGATATTGAAACAATCACAGAAACGTACAAATCGGGCAATTTTATCGGAACTATTTATATCCAAGCAACCGGCAAGAAACTTGGCCTGGTTGGCAATGATTCCCACCGTTCTACCCATTATCCTGGCAAAGCCCACTACTGCATTTTTGGCATAATGTTCGTGCACCTGGAAAAAATCACTTCCGTCTACAACTCTTTTGATGACATCCACTACATCATAAGGGCGGTTGGCATCATCCGGCACAATTGTCAACAAATCTTCGGCTGGCAAAGTTGGTTCTTGCGGGTCTAAAACCGGAGGGTCGTTCAGGTTATTGGAGGGAAGATAGCTCAGTAATTTATTAATCATATCCAGGCATTCACTCTCATCCTTGGCCCGGAAATGGGCCACCCCGCTGGTATCGTTATGAGTTTTTGCTCCACCAAGCTTTTCGGGAGTTACATCTTCCCCCGTTACAGCTTTAATAACCTGTGGGCCTGTGATAAACATATAGCTGGTATTATCTACCATAAAAACAAAGTCGGTCAGAGCAGGGGAATAAACGGCCCCACCTGCAGAGGGCCCCATAATTACAGAGATCTGCGGTATCACCCCTGAATTGACAGTATTGCGGTAAAATATATTTCCATAGCCATCCAGCGACATTACTCCTTCCTGGATACGAGCGCCCCCTGAGTCGTTAATACCAATAAAAGGAGCTCCATTTTTAGCAGCAAGATCCATTACCCTGCAGATCTTGGCAGCATGCATCTCCCCCAGTGAGCCGCCGGAAACAGTAAAATCCTGGGCAAAAGCGTATATTAAGCGCCCCTCAATTGTTCCGTAGCCTGTGACAACACCTTCTCCAGGTAACGGTATATCCAGGGTGCTAGCATCCTCCAGGCCCGTCTGCACAAAAGTACCAACCTCTACAAAACTACCCGAATCAAAAAATTGTTCCAGCCTTTCCCGGGCTGTCTGTTTTCCTTTTTTATGTTGTTCTTCTATCCTTTTTTCACCGCCACCTTTATGCACTATCTCTCTTCTTTGCTGCAAAAAATTCAGTTTGTCCTCCAACGTATCAGCACCTCCTGGTCATTTTTTCTATTATTCAACCCGGCAAAATATTAGGGAAAGCCCGTGATACACTAAAAAATATATTCATACCAAGCTAAATATCTTAATTCGTAAAAGACGAAGAGAACTCCTGCATAAAAGTGATTTTTTTTGTCATATCGACATATCACCACGATCATGGTATAATTCAAGACCAGTAGAGATATTCTAAAATCTTGTCCAGCGGGAGAAATCACATGAAAGTTTATGCATTGGTAGGACACAGTGGCACGGGAAAAAGCCACCGTGCTGCCATGATAGCATACCGAGAAGGTTTAGAATACATTATTGATGATGGACTTTTGATAAAAGGCAACCAGTTCCTAGCGGGCCGCTCTGCTAAAAGAGAAAATACGCGCATGGGTGCTACTAAAAGAGCTATTTTCATGGATCCGGACCACGCTGCAGATGTCAAATCAAAGATTAAAGAGGTAAATGTACAAAGTATCCTTATAGTAGGATTGTCTGAACGCATGACCAAGCAAATTTCGGAAAGGCTGGATATACCTTATCCTCAACATATCATTCGTATTGAGGATATCGCCACTCCGGTGGAAATATCCAAAGCCAGAGAAATCAGGGTTAAAGAAAACCGGCACGTTATACCGGTTCCCACTTTTGCTATAGAAAAAGAATTTCCCGGTTATTATATTGATAGTATAAAATCCTTCTTCCAAGGACACAAGCTTTCCAAACGCCCCCATCTTCATCATACCGGCATACATATGGAGCATTCCATTGTGAGACCCCTTTACAGCCAGCTAGGCAACTACTTTCTCACTGAACAAGTCATAGAACAAATTGCCGTTTTTGTAACTGAAGAAGAAAAAAACGTGATTAAAGCCGGCAAAAGTTCAATATATTCAACTGCCAACGGCATGATTCTTAACTTGGAACTAGTTATAAGGTATGGCTCTTATCATATCCCAACATTACTTTTGCAAGTCCAAAAAAATGTTAAAGAAAAATTGGAGTACCTGACCGGTTTCCAAATTATTCAGCTCAATGTTACGGCAAGACGGCTGGCAGCCTGGTCTATCCCAAAACCTAAAAATAAGAAATCGAAAACCTCTTTAAATCCTGAAAGATAGTAAAAGCCCTCACCGTCATATTCATTCTAACGGCAAGGGCTTTTTAAGTTCTAAATAATTGTCTCTCTCGCAAATAACAATTATAATTCCTACTACTCGAAACGTGGATGTGCCCGGCTTTCCTTTATTAAGTTTTGCTTGCTTCAACTTTTGGGTCTGTCCTGGTACTTTTATCTCTTGCTTTGTAATGGTCGGCCTGCTGAAGCCACTCCTCCGAAAGGTTATCCAGATAACTGGCTATCTCTCCGTCCAAAATATATTCCGCTCCTTGGTGCGTCGGGCGGGCTCCACATTCGTTAACCATCTTCCTTAAAGAAGCAGGTGAATCGATAATGGGGCATGGGGCCAGGTGATTTTCATTAAAGGGGTGCTCCTTCTGATAGGACTTGAAGAAAGGATTCTGCAGTATTTCTTCGAGCGATTTATTTTTTATATTATCCACCGCAAAATGGACAAAAGCACAGGGTTCTACATCACCTGCCGCATTTATATGAAAGTACTGCCTGCCACCTGCTATACATCCCTTGGTTACATCCCCATCGTTCCAAAAATCCGCAATAAGTATAGGCTTATTGCGCCTTAGTTCTCTTACCCTGTCGACCATCCAGAGGCGCTGTTCTGGTGTCAGCATTAACTCCGTATTGGGGTCCCTACCTACAGGTACATAGTGGAAAGACCACGTGTAAGTAGCTCCTTTTTCTACCAGGAAATCTATAAATTCCTCGCTAAATAATTCGTAAATATTATTCCTCATGGAAGTTAGAGAAGCACCGAAAAATACACCCCGTTCCCGCAGAAGATCCATAGCATTTATTACCTTGTCAAAAGTGCCGGCTCCCCTGCGAGCATCAGTCTGCACCCGCCAGCCTTCCAGGCTGAAAGACGGTGACAGGTTAGCCAACTCTGCCAAACGGTCCGCTACCTTTTCATTGATAAGGGTGCCGTTTGTATAAGCCATGAAAACTGTGTCGGGATGTTCGCCCAAAACATCCATCAAATGTGGATAGCAGAAAGGCTCCCCGCCTGAAAAAACAATCCAATGAATCCCTATTTCTTTTGCTTCGGAAATGATACGGTTTAGCAACTCCGGGTCAAGACTGTCGGATTTACTATATTCACCTGCCCAACAACCTTCACAACGCAAATTACAGGCTGATGTAGGGTCAATGAGTATAAGAGCCGGAACCGCAACGCCTATTTCCTCTGCAAGCCTATCGCGCTTGGGCCTTCCCAGAAAAGTGCCGTCTATAACCCAGGAATTAACCAAATTATAAAGCATTTTGGGATTACCAGCTATCTTTTTAGTTTGCTCCATAATCTGCGGAGAATTTTTAAAATGGGTTTTAAGTGCCCTGGCCATTTCCTTGTGCTCGGGCAAAACAGCAACTTTCTCCAAGAAATTCATTAAAGTAGGTAAATTATGCTCAGGATCTTTTGAAATGTAATTAATTGTTTTTTCCAATGCAAACTCAGCCGCAACCTTTTTAACGGAATCAAAAGCCATCTCCAATCCCTCCTCGAAATACATAATTCCACTACTTATTTTTATTTTCTTTCATCTATCAACCCCTTTAGCATATTCTTTGAATATTCCTTTATATTGTATATTATTATATCATAAAATACTCATATTTTGCAAATCTACCAGAAGTCTTAAAGAACGATAATGCCCAATTGTTAGCATTTAAAGGGCAATGATAATTACTATTGCTGATTGTTAATCATAAATGATGTTTTGCTCATAATATCTTCCAGTATCACCTTCTTATAGCATCCGGCGATCATGTGCATAAATGTTTAACCTCCCTCCCCGGACAAAGCCCACCAGGGTAATACCCAGTTCCCTGGCTAATTCGACCCCCAGTGAAGTTGGCGCAGACCTGGAAACGATAAATGGAAATTTCATCTTTGCCCCTTTAATTACAATTTCCGAAGAAAGACGTCCACTGCTAAGAAGAATCTTATCCTCCAGGGCGAGCCCCTTCATCAAGCATTCCCCCACAATTTTATCAACGGCATTATGCCTGCCGATATCTTCGCTAAAAAAAAGAAGTTCCTCCGTGTTTGCCAAAGCCGCACTATGTACCCCACCAGTTGCTTTGAAAAGACTGGAAAGCTCCTGTAACTCATGCATAAGTTCTACAAGCTTCCCTTCTTCAACTCTGATCTCACTTTCAATGGGGCTGCTCTGCAGTGAATCCAGGACGTTAAAAAAAACGGTGCCTTTGCCACAACCCGAGGTAATGGTTCGTTTGCCGTAAAGCTTTTCCATCAACTCAGTTTTTTCCCCTGTTTTTATAAAAACCATCCCTTCCGTCTCATCGACTCGCACTTCCTCCAGCTCATCAGCCGAGTTGATAAGGCCTTCAGAACGCAGAAATCCTACTGCAAGATAGTCCAACTTTCCAGGTGAACATAAAAGGGTCACAAATTCTTTATCGTTCAAAAAAACTGTTAACGGTTTTTCCTCTACAACCAGATCATTGATTTTAGTGTGTTCGTGTTTCTTAACGCGAATTATCTCAAAATACTTTGTACCTTGTTGTTCCATTTTTCTCTCCCCAAATAATATAATGTTTTTCTATTATAACTTCAATAATCAGCTTTCTCAAGCTTAGCCCCTCCAGTAAAACCACTGTTCTGAAAGCTTCCTAAACATAATTCTGAAAAATGTCTATAATATTCTGAAAAATAATCCCTCTAGTAAACTGGGGCGCACCTGTTCAAATACGCAAGCTTCTGATATAATATGAAAATAATGCAAAAAATTATCTTGCCAGGAGGTTCTTTTTTTGAAAATCCGCATTTTCTGGGTTGTATTTACCGCCTTGTTGCTCTTAGTTACATATGCATGGGTTTCAACTGCCCATTTTGGCCCGTTAGACATCTTTTATATAAGGCTTGCCAATCAATTTTTTGCTGTACTGGGTGTCGTTTTCATCTTCATGCAGTTTGTTTTAAGCGCCAGAATTAAAACGCTAGAAGAAGGATTCGGCCTGGACAAGATGCTGCACTATCACCGCTATTTCGGCCGGATCGGCCTTATCTTTTTAGCGCTGCACGGGTTGCTGTATATTATTTATGAACTGCTAGAATTTGGCGGTGTTATGACACATTTTTACTTCTGGCTAGGGATTATCGCTTTTATTGGCTTTTTAATCACTGCTTCTCTGGCAGTACTTTATAAAAGAATAGGTATTACCTATGAGGCTTGGAAAAATATTCATCTTTTTAATTATGTGCTTTTTCCCCTTGCCTTAATCCACGTGTTCTATAATGCCAGCACCGGCACGCTTCTTTACTATTTATGGATAGCATTTGCTGTTGCTTATGCACTTATAATTCTCTACAGAGTGTACCAGATCTACCGCATGAGGAGTAATCCTTACCAGGTAATAGAGGTCAAGCAGGAAGCTGAAGATATCTGGACTGTTTCTTTCAAAGGAAGAGAATTTTCCTACAAGCCCGGACAATTTCTAATGATGCAACTTTTGAGGGACGGCGTCCTCTCCCCCTCTCATCCTTTCACTCTCTCTTCCAGCCCCACCTGGGACCATATTTCCATTACCCCCAAAGAATCGGGCGATTTTACCGCTACTATTAAAGAAACAAAAGTTGGAGATAAAGCCTTTATTGATGCTCCATATGGAGTATTTAGTTTCTTAAATTACGATGCACATGAACTGGTCTTTATTGCCGGCGGGATCGGCATCACTCCTTTCATGAGCATGCTGCGTTATATCAGCGAAAAACAGCTTCCACTAGAAGTGACCCTATTTTGGGGCAACAAAGACGAAAGCAGTCTCTGCTTTCAAGAGGAGCTGGAAATGTTTCAGGAAAAAATGCACAACTTTTCTTCCATACTAATCATGTCCAAGCAGAAAAATTGGCCGGGGGAGCAGGGAAGAATCAACGCTCAGTTAATTCAAAAATACTTGCCGGATCTTGAGGGAAAAGATTTCTTCGTTTGCGGACCGCCAGCTATGAGCAATGCAGTTATGGCAGAATTGCAAAAAATAAAAGTACCTGCTTCCAAAATCCACCGCGAACTTTTCGATTTTTAACAGCGCTAAGGGCTAAAACAGCTTAGCATTAGATGTTTCTATGGGAATTAAAACAAAATAATGACAAGGGGGTTATCAGGTGTACCTATTTTTAAATCGTTCCTTTATTCTATTAATTATAGTTGTATTAATGGTATTTATAAATGTCATGGGCGGTTGCGCTGAGGAACCGGTAACTGAAACAGCGGAGCTATACGTTGCACCCCTGGTTGAAGAAGCAATTTCCATAAATGGGAGCAAAGAGGATTATCCGGGTGAATCAATAACTGTAGCTGGCAGCATGGAGGTACTAATGGCTCACGATGGTTCAAGCCTATATCTGTACGCTCGCTCCGAGACCGATGGATGGGTTGCCCTGGGTTTTAACAGTCAGGGGGGCGGCATGGACGGTGCTAATATACTTATCGGTTACTTACATGAAAATGATTCACCGGCGGTGCGCAATGACCTGGGGCAAGGGCACTCTCACTCCGAAACTACAAACGGTGTAGAAGAATACCATATAGAAAGGGGCAACGGAGAAATTATTATGGAGTTGGCTTACCCTCTTGACTTTCCTGCCGAAGGCGGTTTCAACCTGCAGGGTCTCAATCCGGGGCAGGAAGCAGTTTATACTATGATTGCCGCCTTTAATGCTAACTCTCACGATCCAAACCGACAGCACTCACGTTTCGACATGGAAAGCTTCACCCTGGAATAAGCAAAAAACAGCTTGAAAAGCGACCAAGCTCTTAAACATCCCCGTTGAGAATCCGTTCCAACTGCTCTTTTATCTCCATTTTTGTGCTCACATTTTGGTGTAGCACACTTTTTTTATCCAGATCTTTTAGACCCGGGTGGATAGTCAAGTTTATTACCCGGCCTAGTTCTTCTAAGAGTTGAAACTCATCCTTACCAGCCAGAAATTCTCTACCCTTAAGGGCTTCCAGGACACTTTCGCCAAACTTAAAAGGGCTGGCAGTGGCAGCGATGACAGTTTTTGTTTCGTCACCGGTCAAATGCCTGTACTTTTTATATACGTTCATTCCCACGGCACTGTGCGGATCCAAGGGGTAGCCCTCGGAGAAATAGGTTTCCCGAATAGTCTCCAATGTATCTGCTTCGTCGGCAAAGTCTGCATATATGTAGTTTTGCATATTTGCCAAGGTTTTACCGTCCACCTGGAAACACCCTTTTTTCTGGAGATCTATCATCCAGGAGCTTATTTTCTCTGCGTCCCTGGCAGCAGCCTCGAAAAGGAAGCGCTCCAGGTTGCTGGAAATCAGAATATCCATAGAAGGGCTCCTCGTTTTTATAAACCCCCGATTACGATCATAAAAACCGGAACCGAAAAAGTCTGTAAGAACATTATTTGAGTTAGAGGCACAAAGCAGCCTGTTTACAGGAAGGCCCATACTCCAGGCATACCAGCCGGCCAGGATATTCCCAAAATTGCCCGTGGGAACCACAAAATTAATTTTTTCTCCAGCTGCTATCTGCCCTTTTTCAAAAAGAGACAGGTAAGCCCAAAAATAGTAGACAATCTGCGGCAATAAACGCCCCCAGTTTATGGAATTAGCCGAAGACAGTTCGTATCCAATGCTCGCCAACTCTTTGTTATAAGAGCAGTCACCGAATATCTCTTTGACAGCGCTTTGACAATCGTCAAAGTTACCCTCTATTCCAACCACGAAGGTATTTGGTCCATCGGTAGTGAGCATCTGCAGCTCCTGCAACTTGCTTACGCCCCCGCAAGGATAAAACACAATTATCTTGGTGCCAGGAACATTCTTAAAACCTTCCAGAGCAGCTTTTCCGGTATCCCCGGATGTTGCAACCAGGATCACCATTTCCCTCTCCACCTCAAGACGCTGCAGGGCATGTGAAAGGAATAAAGGCATTATCTGTAAGGCAATATCTTTAAAGGCAGCCGTAGGTCCATGCCAAAGCTCCATTATATAGCCACCGCTTCGCAATCTTTGAAGCGGTACTATATCCCGGTGGTGGAAGTTGTACTGATTGTAAGCCTTGTACACGCAGCTAGAAATCTCCTCAGCGGGATAATCTTCCAGGAAAAGATCAAAAAGATAAAGGGCTAATTCTTGATAAGAACATCCCTGCATGGAAAGTAATTGTTTCAGCGGGAATAGTGGTAGTTTATAGGGAACAAAAAGACCTCCGCTGGGTACCATACCCAACTTGATAGCTTCTGATGAGGAAACAGTGTTATAATTACCTCTGGTACTTATATACAAATGTATTCTCCTTTGGCTGCTTTTCCTAATATTATAAAGGAGTTCCTTCCAGCTGTCCACGAGCTGCAAAATTATTCTTAAGGGGAAGGAAAGATTTTATCTTTGCACCAGGCGGGGGAAAGTGGTGTTACCATGAGGTATGATGTACGCCGGGGGTAGAACTCCGTGCTTTCGTCGTATAAAGTCAACAGCCTCTTCCAAAGTGTTTACAGAAACTATTCCTGCCGCCGCAGCAACCTCCGCTGCAATTTTGCCCAGCAAAAGAAGGTCACCCTCCCCACGGGAATTATGGTCCGAAACCTTGATTCGCCTGTAGACATTATCCCCAACCAGGAGACGGTGCTCCCCGGCAGTCTGCGACCGATGATCGCCGGTGCCAGATATAACAAAAATATCCCTATCCGCTATCCCTCCAGCGTTTAGGGAATCTAATAAAGGCTCCATTAATATATGATGGCGGACCCACAAACGAGTCATATCTCCTACAATAATACAGGCTTTTTCGCCCTTACTAACAAGTTCCTCCAAAAGAAGAGAATCTACAGGATGTTTTAAGGCCTCCTGAACAAGCTCCCCTTCAGAAGATGTTTGAGGCATATCCTTGCCTTCCAAAAACCCCTTTACAAGACTGGAAGGCCACTTAAAAAATAGCTTCCTGTCACCATAGGAAAGCTTAAAAGCTGCCACAAACTTCAGCTCCAATACCGAAAGAATATCAGTCCGGCTTTAACATCCTGTCACAGATCAATTGTATATAATGATCTGTTATTTCTTGCGGGGTTTTTGGACCACCGGGATCGTACCACTGGATAATCCAGTTGCACATACCAAGAATAGAGAAGGTGGTCAGTGTAACATCTACCTGCGGAAAATCACCGTCTTTTACCCCTTCCTCCAGGATGCTTCTCAAAACCCCTTCATATCGATCTCTTTTATGCAGATAGCTCTCTGTCTTGTCGCTGGGAATCTTTTCCCTTTCCTGAAAGAATATTACGAGGGAATCATTGTGTTCCATGATGTATCCCAGGTGGTTTCTGAGAAATTTCTCCAGCTTGGCACGGGGGGAAAGACTCTCCTGCAATAACCGCGTAGAGATCTTTAAAACAGGGTCAATTCCGTTAGTCAACACTTCCCTAAAAATCTCATTTTTGCTACTGAAATGATAATAGATACTCCCTTTAAGAATCCCCACTTCTTTGGCAATATCCTGCATGGAGGTTCCATCAAAACCTTTCCTGCGGAATAAACGTGCGGCAGCTTCCAGAAGCTCATCTTTCATATTTTTTTCTATGTTGCCCTTGGGTTCGGCCATATCATCCCTTTCCTTTCTGATATTCAATAAACATTTTAAATATAGCCATATTTTACCGTACATCCTTGCTGGACCAAATAATTCCTGGCACACAGATCAAATTGTTCTTTTAACAAGAAAACCTTGCTGCCTACCTTGACTCTTCAAGGTAACTACAAAGTAACTCAGGGAAATCGGGTAGACAAATAAAGACCCGGTTTCCCTGTTCAACACCTAGTTTCGGTAATTCATTCCCGAACCGCTTCGAAACTTTCAATAGCTCTCGAACGTGGCCTTTCTAATGATAATTTTTCTTGGCCTTTCATTAATCATGAACCTGCAAGCATCATCGTCTTTAATATTTATTCTTTTCTTAAATCTTTAAACCTTCTTGCCTTTACCTCGTACCTGGGAAGACTTCCAAAGGGATGAAATTCGATTTTAAAAGCCAGATTTGTTTTCAAACGCAATTGCCAGTTTAATTCATGAAGTACTTTTTCTTCCTGCGAGGCAGCTTCCGGTAGCAGTTCAACTTTTAAAGCTACCTGGTCGATGTCCCCTTTTTTGTAAACAATAAGCTCATATTCATCTCCAAGTTGAGGCATGCTGCGCACAACTTCCTCAACTGAAACAGGGCTGAAGAGAACACCCTTGACCTTGGTAATATGATCCGTTCTACCCTGAATTCCCCCTTTTAAAACTCTGTAAGTCCTTCCACACTCACAAAAATCTCCCCACATACTGACATCTTTAGAATCAAACCTGATGCAGGGCTGGGCAAGCCTGTCAAAAGTAGTTATAACAATTTTACCTGTCCGGTTGGGTTCTTCGATATGCTCTCCGGTTTCAATGTCAATTAATTCAACCAGGAAAAAACCCTCATTCACATGCAAACCACCTGGTTGGCTCGTGCATTCATATGACCATCCACCTATTTCTGTGGCACCCACGTGGTCGTACACTTTAGCTCCCCAGGCCTCCTCCATCCGCTGCTTGGTAGCCGGGACACTTGCACCGGGCTCGCCTGCACAAAGAACTCTATCGATAGAAAGCTCCTTGGGGTCCATCTCCAGTTTTTTACGGCATGTCTCAGCCATTCCCAGTACATAGGTAGGCGTTGCCATCATAGCTGTCGCCCTCAGTTCTTTCATTTTCAAAAGCCGTTCTTCTGTGTTAAGTATTCCTCCCGGCACAACTTCACAGCCCACCTTTTCCGCGGCATAATGGCCGTTCCAATATGCAGTAAACACATTGTAACCGAAGGGGATGAAAACTCTATCCGTATTTCTAAATCCCTGTGCCCAGAGAATATAGGACCAGCTTTCACTCTGCCATTCCCAGTCCTGCCAGGTATCCGGTTGGTAAACCGGTTGACCTGTCGTCCCGCTGGTCTGGCGATATTCAGTAACTTTTTCCGGCGGAACGCATAAGCTATCACCATATGGCCAGGGTTCTTTAGCCTGGGCTGTCCGGTAATGCTCTTTCTGCAAAGTAGGGACTTTGGTTATATCTTCCCAAGTCTTTACATCATCCGGATGAAACCCGGCTTCATCATATATCTGCCGGTAAAGTTTAGAGTTATTATATCCCCATTCTAAAATGCGCTTAAACTTTTTGAATTGTAATTCTCGCAACTTTTTTCGGGGCAGAGTTTCCAGAACCGGGTTCCAATACCTATCTGTTCCTTGTATTTGCATTAGAGATATCCTCCTTTAAAATAAAGCTTCCAGGTATAATTGTCAACCCATATTAATATCTTCAAGCATTTACTCTTGCCTAGGAAACGGTCGGCCCGGTGAAGAAAGGCTCTTCGGGGGCGTCTTCCCTCTCTTCGAAGACCAGGGCGCCGGTGGGGCAGGCCCGGACGCAGACCGGGCCCTGCTCGCGCTCCTGGCACTGGTCACATTTGATGGCCATGTTCTTGTGGATATCCCTTTTCA